>NZ_DCEA01000116.1:38421-38722 GCF_002316705.1 Syntrophomonas sp. UBA1041 | reverse complement strand
CCACAGCGTTAGCCTCTTCGCCATCCGCCCCCAATTGGCGCATTTCGCGCAGTCATAATTATATCAACTTTACCGGGTTATTGCAAGAATAAGAATTTAGTATGGCCAGCTTCGCGATTTAGAAATGTTAGTCTTGAGGCGTTGGCTCTTTCGCTTGGCTAAGTATAACCATGGGCTGGGTTTCGGCTATACATAGTTGCGGGGCTAAAACGGGGCTAATAGCTTCTGTAAAAATAAAAGCGCCGCATCAGCAGCGCCGGTTTTCGTATGGAGCGGAAGAAGAGATTCGAACTCTCGACCC
>NZ_DCEA01000116.1:7760-38216 GCF_002316705.1 Syntrophomonas sp. UBA1041 | reverse complement strand
TGGTGCCTTGGGGCGGAATCGAACCACCGACACGCGGATTTTCAGTCCGCTGCTCTACCAGCTGAGCTACCGAGGCTAATATGGCGAAGCCGAAGGGATTTGAACCCTCGATCTCCGGCGTGACAGGCCGGCATGTTGACCGCTACACCACGGCTCCGCAACGAAATTTATTATAGCATCACCTGCTTTTTTAGTCAACACACCAGTCATTTTCTGTCGTTGAGCAGCGATACTGTCATGGCGCCTGTTCCTGAGAATATGTAATTTATTGGATAATATTAATGCTTGCCGTGGCAATATTTTATTATACATTCTTCTGCCAACCGTGTTAAAGCGGTTTTTTCCGCCTTTATTGCCGGTTCTTGCCGTCATATTTGAGCCGCCCGGGCAAATACTAAGCCAAAAGAGGTGTTATTATGCCAGAACACAAAGCGGATGTACACCCCAAGCAGCGCAGTTATGCCATGCGAATGGCCAGGGGCGACACCGGGAGAAATTTTTTAAACGAGTTCTTCGATGTTGTCTTTTACGGCGTTGACAGTATGTTGTATGAATTCGGCTTATTTAAGGATCAGGAAAAATCATCCCTTCCCTTGAGGAAGCCATTGCAGGGTCAGGAAAAAGCCCAACCGCCCTCGGGCAGTTATTTATCGCGGTCAGAAAACGCCCGGTCGCGGTACGGCAATCTTAGCAAAGCCCGGTCAGAAAATGACCCGAGGCTGCAAGAAGACCCTCAACCGCCTTCCTCCCCGGAATAGACCCTACGGCCGGGCCTGGGATGCCAACAGGCTGGCCTGCAGCCCGGCCACCTGCCCTTCCCCGATTGATTTAGCCACCTGATAGGGCTTGCCGGTGCAGTCGCCGGCGGCCAGAACGCCGTGAAGATTGGTTTCCTGTTTGCGGTTTACCTTTATGTGGCGGTCTTCCATCTCCAATCCCGGCACCAGCCGGCTGGGCGAAGTTTCGCCCCCCAGGATGAACAGCCCGTCGACCGGGATGACCTGATCATTGGTCATGCGCACCCCGGTTACTTCGTTTTCCCCTACGATCTCTCGCGGTCTTTCCTGCAAAACCTTAACACGGGCATCCATGGTTCCAACCTTTTTATACAGGGGCACATAATAGACATTACGGCAGATTTGCACCATGAAATCGGCTTCGTTTTCCCCCTCCTCATTATGGGAGATGAGCATCACGGTTTTATCCCGGTACAGCGGACCGTCGCAGGTGGCGCAATAGCCCAGTCCCTTGCCCAGCAGTTCTTCTTCCCGGGGCAGGGTGCTTTTGTAGGGAACCCCGGTGGCTATAATGATGGTTTTGCTGTTGATAAATTCATCCTGCAGCAGGAGTTGGTAGCCCGCTCCGGTGTCATTGATCAAGTCCACTTTGCCGTTGACGATTTCTATATCCATGGCCTGGGCGTGATCCATGAAGCGCTTCAAGAGTTCGGCGCCGCTGGTGGCGGGCAGCCCCAAGTAGTTGTCGATCTTCTGCGCCTTGTGCATAGGCGGGCTGCAGGGGTCTCCCCCGATGACCAGAACCTTTTTGTTGCGGATGGTGGCGTTGACGGCGGCCGATAAGCCGGCCGGTCCACAGCCTAAAACTACCACATCATAATCTGCATGCCGCATCTTATCCCTCCTTTACTCTGCTAACAGTATGCGCCCTAACTCATGCCTATAACCTAACTGGTGCATTTGATTGACTTAAATGTCACCGCCCGGGACAGAAACCGCATGGCGGGTCTTTCCTGACAGTGTTTTGCCTATGGACGAAAACAATCTCGTTAATTCAAGTTCAGACAGTTCGGTTATGGAAAATACGTTTATGATAAAAAAGCCACGCAAGAATACGTGCGATGGAAAACTCGTTTATGTTTGTGATAAAGAATCGCCAGCCGCAATTAAGTGGTCTTCTTGAAAAGGAAATCGCCGAGCGCTTTCCCGGCGATGTGATTGACGGATCATCTAACCGCTCAGGCATTTCGCGGCCTTGCTACCGGGCGATTTGCGTCCCATAGGGTATGCGGAACATTACTTGTCCCGCATGACTTCCTGCGGTTAGATCTCATGGGCGATGCGATTTAATTCTTCTATGGTTTCGGTCAGCTCTTTGATCCGGTTGCTTAAGACCTGCATCAAGCTGGCCTGCTGATCGCTGCGCTGCACGATTGCCTGTGATTCAGACATGATCATATCCAAATCTGCTCTTATGGCCTGTAAGGCATTGCCGGTTTCCTCACAGAGGGGGCCGCTGTCCTCTATCTGATGCAGGGATTGCTGGACGTTCTGGATATGCTTGTAGAGCACGGCGTTGTTGATTTTCACATCGTGGCTTTCCATTGCCAGCCTTTTCAGGGCGATGCCCATCTCGGCCGTCCCCACTTGATAGGTGTTGGCCAGTTTGCGCAGGGAAAAGGCGCTGTCGCGGCTCAGTGACATGGCGAAGGCGCCCAATAGCAAGTCCGGTTGGTCGTCGTCAAATATCGGAGCGGCAAATACCTTTATAGGTTCTCCGTAGTAGCTGAGATCCAATTCCATAGCCACCACTTGCTCGGTGCGAATGGCGGTTCCGGAGGGTCCATGGGGTACATAAGGCTCCCCTACTTTTACTCCCGGAACGGAATCGGCCGGAGCCTTAAAGATCACTTTTTCCAGATTGGAGAGGTAAAATGTGAAACCCGGCGGCAGGGCTTGCAGCATGCCTTCTACAACCAGCGGATAGGAATCCCAAAATTTGCTGCCCATGATAACGCCTCCTTTTTACTGCTTCTAAGTTAATTATAAGGGTCGTGCCATTATATAGCAATTCCAGCTGGAGCCGGCCGTTCATAATGATTGGCGCTGGCGGGCGTCTTATCATCCCGGCCCGGAGATGCTATACTGATTCTAATCATTGCGAGGAGGAAACAATATGAAATACCTGCTCATCCTGGCCGATGGGATGGCTGACGAGCCGATCGAAGCACTGGACAATACAACCCCTCTGCAGTATGCGCAAACGCCGAATATAGATTTTCTGGCTAAAACCGCTGTGATCGGAACCGCGCAGACCATTCCCCAGAGTTTCCCGCCAGGGAGCGACGTCGCCAATTTGTCGGTTCTGGGTTATGATCCCAGGCTTTACTATACCGGCCGCAGCCCTATAGAAGCAGTCAGTATGGGTGTTTCCATGAGCGATACTGACCTGGCGCTACGCTGCAATCTGGTCACATTGTCCGAGGGCTCTTGCTACGCACACCGTACAATGGTCGATTACAGCGCCGGAGAAATCAGCACTGAGGAATCCAGGCAGTTGATTGGCTTCTTACAAGGCGAGCTGGGAAATGACCAATTGAGCTTCCATCCCGGGATAAGCTACCGCCACCTCTTGCTGTGGAAAGACGGGCATGAGCGGATAATGGAATTGACCCCGCCCCATGATATCTCGGGCAGAGTGGTGAAAGACTATCTGCCTCAGGGCAAAGACAGCACAGCCTTGCTCGAGCTGATGGAAAGAAGCCTGGTCTTATTGGAAAATCATCCGGTTAATATTGAGCGTCGCCGACAGGGAAAAAACCCGGCGCTTTCCGCCTGGTTCTGGGGGCAGGGCAAAAAGCCGGCTTTAGATAGTTTTGCCGATAAATACGGATTACAGGGATCTGTGGTGGCCGCCGTCGATCTGGTCAAAGGCCTGGGAATTTGTGCCGGGCTGCGTCCGGTGGCCGTACCCGGTGCAACCGGCGCAGTTGAGACCAATTTCGCCGGCAAAGCCCGGGCTGCTTTAAATGAGCTCCTGGGCGGGCAGGACTTTGTATATATGCATATTGAATCTCCGGACGAAGCCGGCCATCAGGGCAACTTGAAAGCCAAATTGTGGAGCATTGAACAGATCGACAAAGAAGTGGTGGGCCTGCTGCGCTCCGAACTGGATAAATTCGACGACCTGCGGGTGATGATCATACCCGATCATCCCACCCCGCTGTCGATTAGAACCCACAGCAGCGGGATGGTTCCTTATATGATATTTGACAAGAACAACCCGGTGATAGGCGGAATAGGCCGCTACGACGAGGAGTCCGCCCGAGAAGGCCGCCATTTCCCGGCCGGACACCAGGTTATGGACTATTTCATCAAAGGCTGAGCAGTAAAAGTACACAGCCAGGCACGGGGACGGCAGGCGGTGTGAAAAGTCCCTAAATTGGCGATTGAATTCTCCAAAGCGGGAGAGGAACGAGTTGTTCCGGTCAACAGACTAGCCTCCGCCCCAAATAAAAGCCAAAAATCGGCTGTAAGTGGGGCGATTGAAAACCACAGATAGTTTTCACAATCTGACGGTTATTTTGCCTGCCTGTGCCTGCTTTCGTCCTCGTCCCAATATTTACAGCTTGAGGAACCTGGCCACGGTGTTTTGCATATCGGCCGGGCTGGTGGTGGTGTCGTGCAAGACCGGACGCTTATCCAGGTCTCGTATGCCTTGGGGAACCTCGCTTCCGGTCCATTCAGACAGGAAGCGGATCAAGCTGAATTCATCTTTGCCGGCCCGGATGGCTTCGGGGAGAATGGCCTCGGCCACGCTGCTGCCAAACTTGAAGGGGCTGGCGGTTGAGGCTATGATGGTGGTGCGATTATCCCCGGTCTTCTCCCGATAACGGTCATAAACGCACAAGGCCACCGCGGTGTGCGTGTCCGCCAGGTATTGATACGTATCCCAGGTCTTGCGGATGGTCGCGATGGTCTGGCGATCATCCCCGAAATCAGACCAGAACAATTCTTGTATTTTATCCCGCACCAGGCCGCTGACCTCATAGCGCCCGGCTGCGGAAAGCTGTTTCATCCATGCGTTTACCTGCTGAAAATCATGCCCGCTGACCTCGGCCAGAAGCCGCTCCAGATTGGAAGAGATCAGAATATCCATGGAAGGGGATATGGTTTTATAAAAGGGGCGGTTGCGGTCATAGACCCCGCTGTTTATAAAGTCGGTCAGAATATTATTGGCATTGGCGGCACAGATCAAACGCCCCACCGGCAGCCCCATTTGCCGCGCGTAAAAGGCCGCCAGAATGTTGCCGAAGTTGCCGGTCGGCACTACGATATTAACCGCTTCCCCGTATTCAATGCGCCCTTCCCGCAGCAGATCGGCATAGGCGGATAAGTAGTATACGATTTGCGGCAACAGCCGGCCCCAGTTTATGGAGTTGGCCGACGACATCTTCAAATTATTCCCGGCCAAACGGCCGATGAAGTCCTGATCGCCAAAAATTTTCTTGACCCCGTTCTGCGCATCGTCAAAGTTACCGGTAACACCTGCTACGTTTACATTCTCCCCGGCTTGGGTGACCATCTGCAGGCGCTGCACCTGGCTGACCCCCTGAGCGGGATAAAACACCACGATCTGTGTCCCGGCTACATCCCTGAATCCCTCCAGGGCCGCTTTGCCGGTATCTCCGGAAGTGGCCACCAGGATAACGATCTGATTATTCTCTCCGGTCTTTTTCATACTTGTTGTCAGCAGATGCGGCAGTATCTGCAGGGCCATGTCCTTGAAGGCGCTGGTGGGGCCGTGCCACAGTTCCAGCATGTGCAGCCGGGGCGATAATTCTATAAGGGGCGCGATCTGGGCACTGTCGAAGTTGCGCTGGTTATAAGCGGCCTTAATGCAGTCTGACACCTCTGCGGGGCTGAAATCGGTCAGATATTGCTGCAGAACAGTTTGCGCCCGGCCTTGATAGGGCAGGTCGATCCAATTTATAAAATCCTCTTTACTCAATGAGGGTATCTTATCCGGTATGTACAGGCCGCCATCCGGTGCGATGCCGTTTATAATGGCCTGAGCGGCCGTTACGCTGGGGCTGTTTCCCCGGCTGCTCTGATATTGCACTTAATCCATCTCCTTATTGATGCTCCCGGGCTGGCCGGGCGAAGCGGCCTGCCTAACAGGGCTTGTTCTTCATTTTATACTGAAAGCATTCTATATGAAAGCCTGATTCTCCTGATACAGGTTAATAAAACTGCTTGTACCAGGCCAGGATCTGTTCCCCCCACAAGAGGGTCAGCATAGCCCCCAGGCTCAGGAATGGCCCCAATGGAATCGCGGCTTTGAGATCTTTATGCTGTCTCACCATCCATCCCAGGCCGGCTGCCGCGCCTATTAATATCCCCAAAAATATGGCCAGCAAGGAGGAAGGCCAGCCCAGATAAAGGCCGATCACTGCCGCCATTTTTATATCCCCTCCCCCCATGCCGCCCGGATACAGAAGAGCTGGCGCCAACAGCAGGAGCCCGGCACTCAATGCGCCCCAAAACGCAGGCCAAAACCGCTCTGGTGAAAACAGCAAACACAGCATTAAAAAAGCCAGGGTCATAAATGTTAAAAGCCGGTTGGGTATAATCCGCAGTTCCATATCAATGGCAGAGGCCACAAGCAGTCCGCAGAATAATAAGGCATCTTGCAAGAACTGCCAGCCCCATCCCGAATGGGCGTATAGTGCCGCCATGCCCAGCGCAGTGCCAGCTTCGACAAGCGGATACCTCCAGGCGATGGCCTGGCCGCAATACCGGCAAGAACCCCGCCGGAGCACAAAGCTCAATAGCGGTATCAAATCGCCGGCCTGCAGGTCATGCCCGCAGACCGGGCAATAAGATCCCGGCCAGACTGTAGACTGAGCCCGCGGCAAACGCCAGATGCAGACATTTAAAAAGCTCCCGATGAACAGACCCAACAAGATTATAATAGCCAGCATGGGCAAGGTTTCCTCCAAAAATAAAACTAGGAGCGATGATTTTTTAATAATAAATAGTATCAGAGCAAATCATGGCAGTTATCAGTATATAATAGTAATATAATTAATAAAATTAATGCAGGCATTAAGATCCTGCCAGCCCATATCGATGCCCCCAACAGACGTATACCCCAAACCAGGGCTTGATCTCCCTGGAATAATTAACAGCACTTTTTTCTAACAATAAAGTGATAACGCAACAGGTTATGGCAATATTTTACAACATTCTGCCCGGGAGGTGGTAATTTTGGGACAGTTACTGGCTTTATTGATCATAGCAGTTGTCGCCAAATTTGCCTGGGACGCTTATAAAGAGCAGCAGGTCAAAACCAAACGGGAGGGCAAAGTCATAGATTTGAGCAACGCCTGGGTTGACCTCAACGATATGCCTTACCGTAAGCGTGATTTCATTCTCAATGCGCGCGAACTGTCAGGTTTCCGCCTGATATCCGAAACCCTGGATGACCGCTATGTAGTATTTCCCAAGGTGCGGCTGGCTGATCTGCTGTCGATGCCTGCCGACACCCCGCGCCGCCAGGAATATTTGGAGAGGGTTAAAGACCGCCGGGTCGATTTCGTCATCTGTGCCAGTAATAATCTGGAGCCATTGCTGGTGGTATTTGCCGGCAATCCCAGCGAGGCCAGAAAGAAATCGGCCGGCGACCGTTTTACCCTGCGGGCCCTGGAAGCCGCGGGGCTGCCTTATACCGGCCTGGACGTTGCCAACCTGCCTGGCAGCCAGGATCTTTTGGCAACTTTTCAAGCAGCCGGCCTGGCCATATAGATTGTATCAGAAGTCATGCCCGCCACCAGACAAGTAAAAACCGTGTCGCAGGCATTCTCCGCGACACGGTTTTTTATTGCGAATAAGATCTGCTTAGAGGTACTTTTTCTTTTTGTCGTGATAATGGGTGTGCAGAAGTTCATGAGACTTGTGTCCCAACGGCTCATGCAGGAATTCATCGTAAAGCACCTTGACTTCGGGATTTTCATGGGATTTCCTGATGGACAGCCCCTCGTCCTCGAGATAAATGGCATCAATACGCTCGATGCGCTTCTGATTGCGCTTGGTGATGGGCTGTCCGCCGCCGCCGATACAGCCGCCCGGACAGGCCATGATCTCGATGAAGTGATAGGGCGACTCTCCGGCCCTCACTTGATCCATCAGCTTGCGGGCATTGGAAAGGCTGTGGGCGATGGCCACGTTCACTTCCAGGCCGTTCAGATCGACAGTGGCCTCTTTGATGCCGTCAAAACCGCGAATTGTAGTAAAATTGACATCTTCCAGGGTGTTGCCGGTGACCACTTCATAAACCGTTCTTAAAGCTGCTTCCATAACTCCGCCGGAGGCTCCGAAGATAACCGCAGCGCCGGTGTAGGCTCCCATCCAGGAATCGAAGTTTGACGGGGGCAGCTTGTTGAAATCGATGCCGCTCTGTCTGAACAGACGCCCGATCTCGCGGGTGGTTAAAACGATATCCACATCTTTGTAGCCGCTGTCCCTCATTTCGGGGCGATCCGCCTCAAACTTTTTGGCCACACAGGGCATGATCGACACGCTGAAAATCTTGGCAGGGCTGATGTTCATCTTTTCCGCCCAGTAGGTCTTTACCAGGGCGCCAAACATCTGCTGCGGCGATTTGCAGGTGGACAGGTTATCCAACAGGTCGGGATAGAAGGTTTCACAGAAGTTGATCCAACCCGGGCTGCAGGAGGTAAACATGGGCAGGGTGCCGCCTTCTTTCACTCTCTTCAACAGCTCGTTGCCTTCTTCCAGAATGGTCAGGTCGGCGGTAAAGTTGGTGTGCAAGACATAGTCGAAGCCGATCTGGCGCAGCCCGTTTACGAATACATCCATGGGAAGTTCGCCGGTCGCCATGCCAATCTCCTCAGCGATGGCGAGTCTGACTGCAGGGGCGATCTGAGTGACCACAATAGTCTCGGGATCGGCCACCGCGGCCAGGAATTGGTCGATATTTTCGATTTCGCCGATAGCTCCCACCGGGCAGGCGTGAATGCACTGACCGCACATTACGCATGGGCTGTCGATCAGGTCTTTGCCCAGCGAAGGGACCACCATGGCGTTGTTGCCGCGGCCTTCAATCCCTAAGGCGTTTACGCTCTGGATTACCGAGCAGGCCTCAATACAGCGCCGGCATAGGACGCATTTATCAGGATCCCTGAACAGCGACGGGGTGGAGGTGTCTTTATCATAGCCGCGAATCATCAATTCAAAGGGATTGTCGCGAATGATCAATTCCTCAGCCAGGGTCTGCAGTTCGCAGGCCCCGTTCCTGATGCAGTTGAGGCAATCCTGGGGATGATTGGCCAAAATCATCTCTACAATGGTCTTCCGGGCTTCCAAGACCTTGGGGGTATTGGTTCTGACAACCATGCCTTCGAAGACTGGGGCCGAACAGGCTGCTTGCAGAAGTCTGTTGCCTTCGACTTCGCAAACGCACACCCTGCAGTTGGCCTTAATGGACTGATCAGGGTGATAACACAGAGTAGGAATATGGATACCGACTTGCTGTGCCGCCTGCAGGATGGTTGAGCCTTCGGGAACGGATACATTCATTCCGTTTATTGTGATGTTTACCAATTAGTTTCCCTCCTTTGCTCCCCTACAATAATTTGGCATTATAGTCGGCTTTGAAATGCCTGATAGTGCTCAATACCGGTGTTGGCGCCGCTTGTCCCAGCCCGCACAGGCAGGAGTACGACATAACCCGGCCTATCTTTTCCAGCAAAGCAACGTCATCAATCGATCCTTCGCCCGCTTCGATCTTTTCCATCAATTCCGCAGTGCGCATGGTGCCTTCTCTGCACGGGGCGCACTTCCCACAGGACTCATGTTCAAAGAATCCGGCAATCCGGGTAACCACATCCACTATGTCGCGACTGTCATCCAGAACGAATACCGCACCAGAACCCAGGGTCGCGCCAACCGCGGCCATGGCATCAAAAGCCACCGGCGTGTCCAGATCAGCCTCGGGAATAAATGCCCCTGAGGTCCCCCCGATTTGGACCGCTTTGAATTTTCTGTCGCCGGGGATTCCCCCCCCCAGCTTGTAAACGATTTCTCTGATAGTCGTGTTGGTGGGTACTTCGAAGAAGGTTTTGTTGTTGATGTCGCCGGTTAAAGTGAACACTTTGGTTCCGGGATAATCAGGCGCTCCTATGGCGGCAAACCATTCGGCCCCTTTATCCACGATTACCGGGATATTGGCAAAGGTTTCAACATTATTGACGATGGTGGGTTTCTGCCACAAGCCCTGTGCCGGCGGGAAAGGCGGTTTAAAACGAGGCTCGCCCCTGCTGCCCTCGATGGATTCGATCAAGGCAGTCTCTTCGCCGCATACATAGGCTCCGGCGCCCATTCTCACTTCAATGTCAAAATCGCCCAGGACGCCTTTATCTTTAGCCTGAGCAATGGCCTGGTTGAGAACATCCACTACATAAGGATATTCGCCCCGGCAATAAATATAGCCTTTGTCGGCTCCGATGGCATAGGCGCAAATGGCCATTCCTTCGAGGAGAGACTGGGGATCATTCTGCATGATTAACCGGTCTTTGTAAGTTCCGGGTTCACCTTCATCAGCATTGCATACCACATATTTCTGATCCGCTTGTGCCATATAGGCGAACCACCACTTCTGACCACAGTTAAATCCGGCACCTCCACGGCCCCTTAAACCAGATTTCTTTACCTCATCGATTAAGCCTTTCTGATCCGTGCCGCGGGCCTTCTCCAGGGCCTTATATCCACCCTGAGCAATATAGGAGTCTATATTGAGCGGGTCGATCTTGCCGTAGTTACGCAATACGATGCGCAGTTCTTCGGCCATCGTACGACCTCCTTTCTGAGGTTTGTTATTAATCATGAATGGCGGAGGCGATTCTATCTATATTCCGCCAGAATTGCCGCAATCTGAGCCGGAGATACGCCTGCATAAGGCTTGCCGTTGACAGTAATTACAGGAGTGGCCTGGCATTGTCCTACGCACTCGGTATACTCTAAGGTAAACTTGCCATCATCCGTGGTTTCACCCATCATGATGCCAAGTTCTCTTTCCAAAGCCGCTACCACTTCATCTGCTCCCGCTATGTGACAGGGAGCACTTTCACAAATACGTATCACATTTTTTCCTCTGGGTTCAACTGAAAGATAAGAGTAAAAAGTTGCTACTCCATACGCTTCAGCTACTGGCACGTTGAAGATCTTGGCTGCTTCAACAATGGCCTCTTCGGGCAAATAGTTGAATTGTTTTTGTACAGCATGGAAAGCTTCGATGATTCCCCCCGGTACATCCTTGTACTTGGCAATAATACCCTTGTAATCCATTCACATTCCTCCTTTCCCCTAAATTGAAGGCCTGAACTGTAACAGGCCACTTATATAAAGATAACTGATAGGGGCAAAATAATAAAAGCCTGAGGAAGCTTGTCTTTGTCAATTTGAAGCAAATTTTATGGAATTTCTCCAAATTATTAAATTTATATCATTATAACTCGTCCGCAGATATGATTACTTATGATTCCTTATTAAAATGCGGTTTGAAATATTTCCCCCAATGTTGTATTACAAAATTTTTTATTTTTCGAGGTGTTTCGATGACAATAATGACTGATTTCGACATGCGGTCAGTGCCTGATTACTGCCGTATCACCCCGGTAAATGATGGTTTGGATTACCTGATCGGAGGCCAGGTCCTGACCTGGAAAGGGCCTAATGCACCGGTTTATTCCCCTATCGGAAAGAGCTCTTTAAAAGATCAAGACGGGGTTTATCTGGGAGCGGTTGCGCAGCTCGGCCCGGAAGAGGCAATAAGGGCTTTGAGCTCCGCCAGAATCGCCTATCGGGACGGCGCCGGGCGCTGGCCCTTGATGACTGCATCCCAGCGCATCTCGGCCCTGGAGTGCTTCCTGGAGATGCTGCGTGAATTGGAGGAGCCTTTTGTTCGCATGGAGATGTGGGAAATCGCTAAACCCTATTCAGCCTGCCGGGACGAGTTTGAACGTACCATTAAGTACATTGAAGACTCCATCGCATATCTGGAGAGCAACCTCAATTCATCAGCGCGCATCAGCCGCAGCGGCGCTTATGTTTCCGTTTTGCGCAGAACCCCGCTGGGGGTGGCTTTATGCCTGGGGCCCTTCAATTATCCCTTAAATGAAACCTTTGCTATGGTCATCCCCGCTCTGCTGATGGGCAATGCGGTGGTGATAAAGCCGCCCCGCTACGGCTGTTTATGCAGTATGATGCTGTCAGACGCTTTTGCGGCGGCTTTCCCTCCGGGAGTGGTCAATGTTATCTACGGCGAGGGCGAGAGCATCATAGACCCGCTCATGTCCCGGGGAGATGTTGAAATCCTGGCCTTTATCGGCTCCGCCGCGGTGGCCAATCACCTGGTTTCACTGCATCCCCGCCCTAATCGCCTGACTACGGTTTTGGGCCTGGAAGCCAAAAATCCGGCTTTTGTTTTTGCGGATGCTGACCTTGAGCTGGCCGCGCAGGAGTGTTTGGACGGGGCTATGGAGTACAACGGACAGC
This sequence comes from Syntrophomonas sp. UBA1041, assembly GCF_002316705.1. Classification (NCBI taxonomy): domain Bacteria; kingdom Bacillati; phylum Bacillota; class Clostridia; order Eubacteriales; family Syntrophomonadaceae; genus Syntrophomonas; species Syntrophomonas sp. UBA1041. The sequence goes on along the minus strand of NZ_DCEA01000116.1, from coordinate 25,902 downwards.
GCTGCACCGCCATCAAACAGGTGTTGGTGCACCAGGATGTTGTGGAGCGGTTTGTGGAGATTATCAGTGAGAAAGCGGACAGGCTGGTATGCGGCATGCCCTGGGAGGATGGAGTGGTAATCACCCCGCTGCCCGGGAAGGACCGGGCGGAATGGCTGCAGGAACTGCTGGACGACGCAGTCTCCCTAGGCGCCCGGGTGAGCAATCAGCGCAGCGGGTTGGGCCCGGGGACCTTATGGTATCCGACCATTCTTTTCCCCGTAAATCTGGAAATGAAAATCGCACAGGTGGAGCAGTTCGGGCCGGTTTTGCCGATTGGGGTTTTTACCGGCCAGAGCGAGCTCGTAGATTACATGCGGCACAGCAAATACGGCCAGCAGGCCAGCATTTTCAGCCAAAACCCGCAAAGCTGTGCCCGCTTTATCGATGTACTGGCCAATATGGTGGCCCGCATCAATTTGAACTCGCAATGCCGGCGCAGTCCTGATGAACTGCCTTTTACCGGGCGCAAGGACTCTGCGGAAGGAACCCTGTCGGTAGGCGAAGCCTTAAAAACATTCTCCCTGCCCTCACTGGTGACCGCCAATCCTAAAGGTCAGGCATTGTTCTGGGATATCTTCAAAAGCAATCAGTCCCAGTTTGTGAGGATGTAAGAAGCGTGGCCAAAAAGGGCCTTCCCCTATTGCCGCCACAGCAACCGGACTGAACAGGAGAAGCATTCCCCTGTTCAGTCCCACCGGTCACTAATCGTTTAGAATCAGGGACAGCAGCTCGTTGCGGGTTTGGGCGCGGGTCTCGAAAAGCCCCCGCACTGCTGAAGTGACAGTTAAAGCCCCGGGCTTGCGCACTCCGCGCATGGTCATGCACATATGCTCGGCCTGTATCACCACAGCTACTCCGAAGGGTTTGACGGTTTCATAAATACAGTCGGCGATCTGCGAGGTCAGCCGTTCCTGCAACTGGGGACGCCGGGCGTAGGCATCCGCCACCCGGGCCAGCTTGCTGATCCCCACCACGCGGCCTCCCTTGGGAATGTAAGCTACATGCGCTTTGCCGTAAAAGGGCAGAAGATGATGCTCACACATGGAATAAAGGGGGATGTCTTTGACCAGGACTAATTCATCATGATATTCAGTAAAAGACACCTGCAGAAACTCGCGCGGGTCCTGGTCACAGCCGGCAAAGATCTCTTCGTACATGCGGGCCACTCTTTTAGGCGTATCCAGCAGGCCTTCCCGCTGCGGGTTTTCTCCCATCGCCTCCAGAATCATCAATACCGCTTGCTCGATTTTTTCCTTATCTATCGGTCTACGTTCCACTATTCAGACCCTCCTATGCGGCTTGTGTGAAAACTATTTTGCGGTTTTCAGCCGCCCCACTTATAGCTGATTTTTAGCCGTTATTGGGGACGGAGGCTAGTTTATTGACTGTATATCCCGCCCGCATCCCACTTTCGAGAATCAGGTTTTCAATTTCGAAATTTTTACACAGCCTGCCGTCCCCGCAAGAATTTAAAAGAGCCCTACGATTTCACCGTTTTCCTTAATGTCTATGTTTTCCGCAGCCGGGGTTTTGCCCAGGCCGGGCATGGTCATAATATTTCCGGCTATGGCGACAATAAAGCCCGCTCCGGCCGACAGCCGCACCTCACGCACATTTACCCTGAAGCCCTGCGGCCTCCCCTTTAAGTCCGGGTTATCTGACAGTGAATATTGGGTTTTGGCAATGCAGATGGGCAATAACCCATAACCAAGATTCTCCAGGGTGGCGATGACCCGATTGGCTTCGCTGCTGTAGGTCACCCCATCCGCACCGTAAATCTCCTGGCAAATTGCTGCTATTTTTTCCTTCACCGCAAGCTGCAGCGGATATAAAAAGCGAAAATCACTCGGCCCTTCGGCAGCCCTGATCACTTTGTGGGCCAGTTCTTCACCACCGGCGCCGCCCTCGGCCCAGACCCGGGACAGTGCAACCTCTACGCCCATTCCCTGGCAGCGGCTGACAATGTATGCGGTTTCTTCCGCAGTATCGGTGGGGAATTCGTTTAAAGCCACTACCGGCGGTACCCCGAATTTTTTGATGTTCTCCAGTTGTTTTTCCAGATTGGCAAAGCCCGTTTCCACCGCCTGCAAGTTGGGGCGGGACAGCTGTTCTTTGCCAACTCCGCCGTGGTTTTTCAAAGCCCTCACCGACGCCACCACTACTACCGCGTCTGGCTTCATCTCACCGTATCGGCACACGATGTCGAAGAATTTCTCCGCCCCCAAATCAGCCCCGAAACCGGCCTCAGTAACCATATAGTCGCCCAGTTTCATCCCCATGCGGGTGGCGATGATGCTGTTGGCGCCGTGGGCGATGTTGGCAAACGGCCCGCCATGTATAAAGGCCGGGGTGCCTTCCAGGGTCTGTACCAGGTTCGGCTTGATGGCATCTTTCATCAAGAGGGTCATGGAGCCGGCCGCTTTGAGGTCGTTGGCGGTAACCGGCTGGCCGTCATATGTATAGGCAACTACGATGCGTTTGAAACGTTCTTTCAGATCCATGAGGTCGGTGGCCAAACATAAAGCTGCCATCACTTCTGAGGCCACGCTGATATCAAAACCAGATTCCCGGGGCACGCCGTTGATCTTACCGCCCAGTCCCAGCACTATGTTGCGCAAGGCCCGTTCATTCAAATCCATGGCCCGGCGCAAGACCACCTGGCGGGGATCAATGCCCAGGCTGTTGCCCTGATGAAGGTGGTTGTCCAGCATAGCTGCCAGCAGATTGTGGGCGGTGGTTACGGCATGGATGTCTCCGGTAAAATGCAGGTTGATGTCTTCCATGGGGACCACCTGGCTGTATCCTCCTCCGGCCGCGCCGCCCTTGATGCCGAAGCTCGGCCCCAGTGAGGGCTCTCGCAGCCCGATGACGGCCTTTTTGCCCACTCTATTCAAAGCCTGTCCCAGACCTACCGTAGTAGTGGTTTTGCCTTCTCCGGCCGGGGTGGGGGTGATGGCGGTTACCAATACCAGTTTGCCTGACGGCCGGTCTTTGATGCGCTCCCAAACCGGCAAGGCGACTTTGGCTTTGTACTTGCCGTAAAGCTCGATGTCATCATCAGTTAATCCCAATGACGCTGCAACATCTGTTATCGGCTTCATATGGGTCTCCTGCGCGATTTCGATGTCACTTTTCATGGCGGTCCCTCCTGTTACAATTTTCGCAATGTCATGTTTGATTCTACCATAATTCGGGACAGAAACCATGCTTCATCTGAGGCATAATGATAAATTTGCCCAATCCCTGACCCTGCGATTTTAGGGTATAGGGCCATTTATCACTATGCCTTGCGCTGTTAGTTTATCCAAATAGCCGGTGGCATAAATACAAAGAGACCAGGAATCCGGTTATATCCGCGCTCAGACCGGAAACAACCGAATAGCGATAGCGGGTGACGCCGATGGAGCCAAAGTAAACCGTGAGCACAAAAAAGGTGGTATCGGTGGTGCCCTGCATAATTGAAGCCAGCCGTCCTATAAATGAGTCCGGCCCGTGAAACTTCATCAATTCGGCGGCCATGCCCAGAACTGCGCTCCCGGACAGCGGGCGCATAATAGCCAGAGGCATGATTTCAGCCGGGGCGGCGATCAAATCGGTGATTGGTTTTAAGAGGCTGCCTAAAACCATCATGGCTCCGGAAGCGCGAAAGACTGAAATAGCCACCATCATCCCCACCAGAAATGGGATGATTCTTACAGCGGTTCGAAAGCCCTCCTCAGCGCCTTCCACAAACTTTTCATAAACAGGCACTTTTTTGATGAAGCCATAAAGCGGAATGATGAGCAAGAGCAGAGGGATAGCCCATTGCGAAATGACGTTTAACACATTAACCAGCATGGCCCTATCTCCTGCGGCGTCGATTGCGGCGCCGGAACCAGTAATCCACGCTCATGCCTACTACCATGGCGGAGGCGGTGGCCAGAATACAGGGGCCTACGATCTCAGTGGGATTGGCCGAGTTAAAAGACGCCCTGACCCCGATAATGGTAGCCGGCAAGAGAGTGATGCAGGAAGTGTTCATGGCCAGAAAGGTGCACATAGCCTCCGAGGCCACCCCGGGCCGGGGATTAATCTGGTCCAAGTGCTGCATGGCTTTCATTCCGAAAGGAGTAGCGGCATTGCCCAGCCCCAGCACATTGGCGCTGAGGTTCAAAATAATGGCTCCCATGGCAGGGTGGTCAGGCGGCACGCTGGGAAACAGCCACACCATCAAAGGCCTGAGCAATCGGGCCAGGGCGTTGACCAGGCCTCCGGACTCGGCGATTTTCATAATACCCAGCCACAGGGCCATAATCCCCACCAGGTTTAGGCACACCTCAACCGCATCACGAGCAGCCTGCAAGGCCGCTGAGGTGACCACCTCAATGTTGCCGTGCCAGGCAGCGACCAAAATGCCGGAGACCAGCAGAAACAACCAGATCAGATTGAGCACGGGACATCCCCCTCAACGCTTTTTGTAAAAGGGTTATGTCCATATGCGGCAAAATAGAACTGGACGCCGCACCGTTCCCGCTTGCTACAGGTTTTTGCACTTATGATGCAAACATGTTAAAGCCCTGGTTGAAGAAAAGTGAATGATAACCGGGATTTCGGACCTAAAACGGCATGTCAAAGCATGTAAAATAGAATCAGAGATAAACTATTTTCTTTGAGGAGGCAGCTTGGATTGGACAGAATCGTCTCCAAAGGGGCGCCGGACTCGCAAGCCCTGGCCATCCCCATCAATCCCCTGGTTCAGGCCGCATTGCGCTCCCTTTACTCAGGTCCCGGCGGCTTATGGGGCACGGGCCTTTACGGCTCCCCGCTCTTCAGTTATGAAGCCAAGGACGGACGCATTTACATTTTTTACGAAATGCCTCCCGGCATCAGGGCAATTGATTATGGCAAGATCTTTATGAGTCCACGCCTGGCCAGACCCGGTTTTATAATTGCGCAGCAGTTGAGAAAAAACGTGTCCGGCTTATCTGTTGAGACCGGCGATGTGTTCATCATTCTCCTGTCCGAAATCGCCCGGCTTCACAACCCCGGCAAAGATATTGCCTGGATATCTCTAGAAGACATTGCCGGCAAGCGCGGGGTAAACCTTCGCAACGGGCGCAAAAGCACCCTCATGGAAGACTTGAGGAAACATGTCTCGTATATTGCCGATTTGCGGCTGAGCATGACCTGGAAGGATTATAAACGCGGCAATACCATGGTATTTGGCGGACAAAACGCGGACCGCCTGCTGGATATTGTTGATGTGGAACACCGCCAGGGCTCGCGGCGCTGGATCGAGTTTGGGGTTCGATGCGGTCAGGCCTTGGGCTACTTTCTCAACCGGGACTCAGTGCGCTGGATCGGCTATTTCCATCGTTCGATACTTCAACTTAGCCCCTATCATGACGCAAACACCAAGAAAATCGGCTCCTACTGGACTATTATAGGCAGTATCGCCGGCAAGAGAGGCAAACTGCCCCGGGCCACCCCGAGGAGAATCCTGCAGTTTTGCGGCTCCCTGGTCAACCAGCGCAATCCCGGCCATACCATTGACAGCTTCATCAAAGCCCACGACCGTTTAATGCAATGCGGCGCATTGCAGGCAGTATCGGAGCTGGAGCCTGCAACGCGGACCAAAGGCTATTTTAAGACCTGGTTGGACACCCCCATTTCAGTGCAATTGTCAGAAAGCCTGTGGCAAATACAGCCGGGCATTTCAGTTCAGAACAGTGGTAATATCGGCACTTTTCCCACGCCAAAATCAGCCGAAAACTTATGCAAATATCCTTTTCTGATCAAAGATTACCGCCATAAATCAGGTATACATCAGCAAGAACTGGCCCGGGCAGTAGGCCTGAGCCGGCAGACTCTCTCCAAATATGAGCGGGGTTTGCAGGCCATCCCCCCTGAGACAGCCGCTAAATTGTTTTTGATCATACAAAACAAGCGCAATAAATAACCACTTATGCAACCCAAAAGCGCACCCATCATGTGAGAATACCCACCTAACGATCAGAAATGTTAAACCTCTTTATGTTTTTGTTGCCGAAATTGCAGGTATTAAATCACCGCCATTTTTTCCAACAAGTATTAATTAGTTTAATTGTTAAGGGACGGGGAAACCCGTTGCTTTCCTATTTGCTATACTGCCTCAAAATGGAGGAGGGATAGTCAATGATTTATCAGCCACAGCGCGTAACGCCTCGTGCCGAGTTGGAAAGCCGTACCATTCGACTGCAGGAAGCAATGAGAAATCACGACCTGGATGGCGCCATTATTATTCAAAATGCCGACCTGTTCTATTTTGCAGGTACAATTCAACGCTCTCACCTGTTTATCCCCACCGAGGGAGAGCCCGTATTGCTGGTCAAAAAGAATTATGTGCGGGCTACCCGCGAATCGAAGCTCAAATATATCAGGGATTCCCCCAATGTCAAAGAGATGTCCGCAACCGTGGAAGCCTTGTTGGGGCATAAACCTAAACGTATCGGGTTTGAGCTTGACGTTATTCCCGCTAATCTGCTGTTCTTTTATCAGAAACTGCTGGCAGGAGTGCAAATAGTCGATATAAGCGGCCTTATACGCCAGGTCAGAGGGGTAAAATCCCCTTATGAAATTGATTTGATCAGGGAAGCCGCGCAGCTCAATTTCCAAATGTTCTCTCATGTAAAGGAGTTTTTGCACGAAGGGATTCCGGAAATCGAGTTTGCCAGCAAGCTGGAAGCGCTGTATCGGCAGGGCGGTCATCAGTGTTTTATACGTATGCGCGGCTTTAATGCGGAAATCGTCTATGGTCATCTGATGTCGGGTTGGAATCTGGCGGTCCCCAGCTTTTTTGACGGACCGACCGGAGGAAGCGGCTTGAATCCATCTTTTCCGCAAGGTTCTGGATATAAGATAATTATCCGGGATGAACCTGTTATGGTTGATTATGTGGGAGTCAAAGACGGATACATGGTGGATCAGGCCAGGATATTCTGCATCGGCAAGCTTAAGCCCCATCTGACCAAAGCCTACGCAGTGGCTGCCGAAATCCAGGCGGCGGTCAAAGAAATGTCCAAACCGGGTGTTTGCTGTGCCGATGTTTACGAGGCCGCCGTGCAGATCGCCCATAGAAACGGTTTAAGAGACCATTTTATGGGGTATCCCGAATCAGTGGCATTCATAGCCCACGGTATTGGAATAGAATTAGATGAGCTGCCGGTTATGGCACGCGGTTATCAGGCCCCGCTGCAGGAAGGCATGGTCTTGGCGCTGGAGCCCAAATTTGTGTTTCCCGACGGAGCGGTCGGCCTTGAGAACACTCTGGTAGTCACCCCGCAGGGACTGGAGAATCTAACCGTTTTTGATGAGTCTGTCGGTTTTCTGCCTTAGGACGACTTAAATGGGCGTGGCGACGGGGTGACAATTGAGATTGTCCCAATTGTCACCCCGTCACCCAGTTGCGTCCGTCAAGGTTCGTTATTGCACAGTCTCAGGCGGTTTTTGTTCCGAGCCGCGGTTCTGGAAGAGCTGCTGAATCTTGTCCACAAACTGCGGCATCAGATCCAAGGCCCTTTCCGCAACATGATTACCGCTGGTGGAGAGCAGCCTGACATCATTGCTGCGCACTACCAAAAAGCCGATGGGTTTAACCGAAACACCGGCGCCGCTGCCGCCGGCAAACGGTTTTTCGCTTTGCTGCTGTCCCCCCTGGGTTTCGTAATCGCCACCGCCGGCGGCAAATCCACAGGCAACCTGCGAAATCGGGATGATTACACTGCCATCGTTGGCCTCAACGGCATCGCCGACTACGGTGTTGACGTCCACCATTTCCTTAATGCTCTGCATGGCGGTTTTCATCAAGCCTTCAATGGGATGGCTATTGCCTTGCTGTTGATACTGATGCCCTTCGTCCATATTTATTCTCCCTTCGCTTTGAACCTCATCCAGGTGATTATATAGATATAATGCACCAGGCGTATTTTGAATATGCAATCCAGCTGGGAAGAGCAGCGAAATGCGCAAAAATCCGGGTTAACTTCTAATTGAAAGGCTCTGATTACACTGACGCGGCTTAAATAATTTATCACCGCTCCTTTCAGAGCCCACAACGCGCCGCTGCCTATAGCGGTCAGCATGGCATCGTCCAATCCCAGCCAGCTTCTCCAGGTGACTTTCTGCACCCCCAGTTGTTTCAGAAACTGACTCATCAAAAAGCGCTTGGCCGGAGATGAATTGCCCGCACCCGCGGTGAGAATGGCCTTGCCCAATTCCTCGGCTTGAAGATGATGATTGCTATTAAATTGACTCAGTTTGGATTTGATATTGATGTCTAAAGAAGGCGGCTGAGCCTCGAACACAAATTGCACATCGACAGTGTAGGGAAGCCGCATGAATGCGGCCAGCCCGGCCAATAACGCAGCTGCCAGGATGAGATACCACATGGATAATCTCCCGTTTTACCATATTATTCCCGGGCTGGGCGTCTTTATGCAATTATCGTAAGGCCTGGCGAAGGGTCTTTATGTAAGCCTCCATGCTGGTGATAACCTCCAGCATCAGTTCTTCTACCACGATGTTTTCACGTCCCAGGCGGAAGGTGGGGCACATCAGATTGTAGTCCAGGATTTTTTTGTGGATCTGCTCCAGCCGGACCCGCTCTTCGAAATACATGGACTCTTTGCGTTTTTCGAAGCGTTCCTGGGCCTGCTGGTTGCGTTTGGAGCTATAGAACATGGCGGCATACTTGCGGAAGTTCTCCACTCCCCCGCGGTGCTTTTCGAAATCGGCATCGATTTCTTTGCCCAGCTCAATCCAGTAAGGGGCGCAATCATTGTCTTTCAGGATCTTAAATACCATCCTCAATTCAGGCGGTTCATAAGGGTTTTCATCAAAGCGCACCGGTTTGCCGTGGCCGTTGAGGTTGTCAAAGTCCCCCCGTTCCTGGGCTTTGAGGATCTGATTTTCCACCAGGTCGGCGGTGCTGCTCATATACCTGGCTAATTTACGGGCTTGCTGAGATTTTATCTTAACCTGTTCTTCCATGGATTTTTCAGACATCGGGGATATCCTCCTCTAAAACGGGCAGATCATTTAGGCTGGCCAGGCCGAAAACCTTCAGGAATTCCGGGGCGGTCTGATACAATACGGGTTTGCCCGGCGCCGTCTTATGTCCGGCTTCCTCGATCAAATTCCTGTCCAGCAGCATAGTGATAATGCGGTCGATCTTTACCCCGCGTATGGCTTCGATCTGTGCGCGGGTGACGGGCTGCTGATAGGCGATTACCGCCAGAGTCTCCAGGGCGGCGGTCGACAATCTTTTGCGCAAGGGCGGGTGCAGCCCGGCCAATAAGCCGGCGAACTCGGGCCGGGTGCACATCAGATAAGCACCTTCTACCTCCACAATTTGTATGCCCCGTTTTTCTTGATTATACTGCAAAAGCAGTTCTTGCATAATGGGTTTCAAATCCAGCAAACCCACATCGAGAATTTCCACCAGTTCCTCTAACGGCACCGCTTCAGATCGCGTAAACAGTATGGCTTCGGCGGCGGCTTTCACTTCATCACGCATCAACATGGCTGATCCCTGCCTGCAGATAAATTCTAATATCGGATTTGTGATCAGGCTGCACCGCCCGCACCCGGCGCTGCCGCAGCAGCTCCAGCAAGGCCAGGAAATAACCCAGCAGCTCCTTGCGATTGGCAGCCGTTTTCAGTAATTCGCCGAAGGCCATGCCCCTGTGCCGTTTTTGGGTCAGCATGGCCATCAGCTGCTTCATTTTGAGGTCTATATTCACATCTCCGCTCGGTATTTCCACCTGGTGCTGGCTGTGCTTGATCTGATCGCGCAAAGCCTTATAAGCCGACACCAGGGATTTAACATCGGCCACCAGCTCTTCCTCAGGCCGGACTTCATCAGCCTGGCGATAGAATATCCGCTCCACTTCCCCCTGCTCGCGCCTGGCCAGGTAATGGGCCACCTGCCGGTAGCGTTTGTAGGACAGCAGTTTTTGCACCAGCTCCTCGCGGGGATCTGCTTCGCTTTCCTCGGCTTGCTGAGGCTTCAAGGGGTTCTTGGGCAGGAGCATCCGGCTCTTGAGCTGCAGCAGATATGAAGCCATCACCAGAAAGTCACCCAGGCGATCCAGATCCCAGTCGCCGGTATCGGCCAGATAAGCCAGGTACTGATCGGTTATCCGGGCGATGGGGATGTCGTAGATATCCAGCTGACTCTCTTCAATCAAATACAGCAAAAGGTCCAGAGGCCCGTGAAAAGCCTCCAGTGCCACCACATAGGACATGGCTTATCTCCCCTTAAAAAATCACCATAGAGGCCAGTAATTTATACAAAAAGTTGGCAATGGGCATAAAAATCTTTGACGCCATTCCGGTAATAATCAAGAGCATAAGGATGACGAATCCGTATTGTTCCAGGCCATACATTAAACGAGCACCGCTGTCCGGCAAAATCCCGGCTAAGATCTTGGATCCATCCAGGGGCGGCAGGGGAATGAGATTAAAGGCCGCCAAAATAATATTTATGCTTACCAGCGGTTGCAGTAATTGCAGACTAATGACAACGGTTTCACTGCTCTGAAAAGGGATCAAGATACGCATCAAAATTAAAGCCAAAAAGGCCAGCAGCAGATTCATGCCCGGCCCGGCCAGGGATACCAGCATCATGCCCTGTTTAATGGAGATATGCTTGAAATTATAGGGATTGACCTGTACCGGTTTGGCCCACCCGAAATGGAAGATAAAAAGCATGGCAAATCCGATCCAGTCGATATGGGGCAGGGGATTGACGGTGAGCCGGCCCTGCAGGCGCGGGGTGTCGTCTCCCAGGGCATAGGCCACCCGCCCGTGGGCATACTCATGAAAGGTAATCGCGATGAGAATAGCGGGCAGATATATGATTAAATCAACCAGGGAATTCATTGGTAAATCGTTCCTCCTTCAGCCACTGTCTGACTGTTTCCAATTCATCATGGGAGTCTTTTATTAATCCGTCCAATTTCAGCTTATAAAGCTCAGAGAACATTTGGCTGAATACCGGTCCCGGCCGAATACCCAGGTCTATCAGGGTTTGGCCGTCAATACTCACCTTGACCCGTTCCTTCTGATCCAGGTAGCAAACCAGCTTTTCCCATGCGGCTTCGTCTTTTACGCACAACAGCAAATATATGATACCCTCCCAGCTCCAGCTGGTCAGGTCGCTGTCGATAGTGCTAAGGGGAATATCCCGGTTGTCTTGATAAGCCCTGGCCAATTGCGGCGCCAGGAAGGATTCATCTATGCAGCGCAGGGCCGCTTTGGGAAGCGGATAGCGCGAAACCGCCAGAAGTGCGGCCTCGCGGCTCAGAGTGGACAGAAACGCCATGAGGTAAACAAGCCAGTCCTGCACCCCGGTGATATGATAGCGCTCCTGCCACCAGCCCAGCAGTATTCTGATGCGCCGCATATCGTTCCAATTCAGCCTGTCCAGATCGATCTCCGGGAATACATAAGCCCATACCCCGATTTCCTGCATACGTTTCAAGGCTGGCAAGGGGTCTTTTTCACCCAGAATCAGGATCAGTTCATTGAGGATGCGTCCATAGGACAAATGCCCCAGCATGCGGCGTTCGATGGCATCCCGGGCAAAGCGCAGAGTGTCCGCTTCCATGGTAAAGCGGTAGCGCTGTTCAAAACGGATGGCGCGAATGATACGGGTGGGGTCTTCCACAAAGCTCAGATTATAGAGAATGCGGATCAAACCCTCTTCGATATCGCGCCGCCCCCCGAAGAAATCGATCAATTCCCCGAAGTGGTCAGGGTTAAGGGCAATCGCCAGAGTGTTGATGGTGAAGTCGCGCCGGTACAGGTCTTCCTTGATAGAGGAGCGCTGCACCTGAGGAAGGGCGGCCGGGAACTCATAATATTCCGCCCGGGCGGTGGCCACATCTATTTTAAAGCCATCCGCCATGACCACAACGGCGGTCTTGAAGCGCTGATGCACCCTGACCCGGGCGGGCAGAGCCTCACCCAATAAATTGGCGAAAGTCGGCCCATCTCCTTCCACCACCAGGTCCACGTCAAAGTTAGGCACGCGGAGAAACAGATCACGCACCAGCCCGCCTACCAGATAAACCTGGCAGTCTGCATTTTCCGCCACCTGTCCGATACGCTCCAGAATAGTCATAATCTGTGAGGGCAGCTGCTCTTTCATCAGGTGCAAACAGCTTTCTTCATTATTGTAAGCCGCAGTATATAAAATCTCGTAGTCCTCAGGATAGTCGTCGCCGTGCAAAGTGCGCAAGACGTCGGTACGGGATACAATCCCCACAATATTGGCTTCATCGTCCAGTACCGGCACCCGGCCGATATCATGGCTGATCATGGCCTTCTGAATCTCGTTCACCGGTGTATCCGGCCGGGCGGTGATCACCCGGGCGCTCATGAAGCCCTTCACGGGCGCATGACCCAGATTATGCTGGCGGGCTTTGTCAACATCACGGCGTGATATCAGACCTACCATTTGATTGCCGTCCATTACCGGCATGCCGGTATGCCCGTAACGCAGCATAGTCTTGCCGGCTTCTTCCATGGTCACATGGACTGAAACCGTTTTTACCGGAGAAGACATGATATCGGCGGCAACCAGCGGGGCTCTTGTTTTCTCTTTGAGGGCTTCCAGAAGGAGGGGGATGATATTGCTGTCATCCTGTCCCTTCAGGCTGGCTGAAGCCGCCTTGCTGTGGCCGCGTCCCTTGAATATCCCCAGGATTTCGTTGACCGGTATATTGACGGTGCGGCTGCGCCCGATGATATTAATTTTCCCGGCCTGGCTGGCTATCACAAAAACGGCGTCACAATTTTCAATGGTCAATAATCGTTCGGTTACAGTCACCAAGCTGACAAATTCCCGACTGTGGCAGCTGGCCAGAACGATATCGTAGTCCTTGATATGGTAGCGCATGGTGCCATTCAGCAATTCCTGCATCAAGCGGCGCTGATTGCGTGATAAGGGCTGATCGATGAAACCGGCTACCACACTGAGATTGGCGCCCTTTTCCAGCAGGAATGCGGCCGCTTTAACATCCCGGGCGGTGGTGGAACTGAATAACAGGCTGCCGGTATCTTCGTAAATGCCCAAAGCCAGTATAGTGGCTTCAAAGGCGTTTATATCCACCCCCCGGGCCATGATCTCCTCTACCAGGATGGTGGTTGTCGCCCCCAGCATTTGTATCTGGCGGCTCTCCCCCCGCAAATCATCCGGCATGGGGGGATGATGATCGTATATCTTTATAGCAACCCCGGGCTGAGCGGCTAACGCCTTCAACTGATCCAGCCGGCTGGCATTGGCCGTATCAACCACAATCATTTTTGTAACCGCTTCAAAGTCTATATCATTAGGCTGCTCAATGTCGATCAGGTCTTTGTACAGGCCCATAAAGCGTTTGACATTGGGTGACAGTGTTCCGGAAAATACCTTGACCGCCTGGGGGTAGAGCAGATTGGCGGCAACCATGGCAGCCAGCCCGTCAAAATCGAGGGCGGTATGTGATACAATAATCTCCATTCCATAACTTTCCTTCCCAAGATATATGCATTATATCACAACTCCCTATTACACGCACCGCAGGGAAGCCGCAGCCTTTTCGGGGGCGCAATCAGGGGGACTCACCCGTGACTCCAGACTCCAAAAGACTCCTTCAGCCATAGCGGCTGAAGGAGTCTCGGGTCTGCCTAAAAATCTCATTTATAACATTATTCCGGTATCAGATGAAAATATTATTTAAGGTAGTCGGGCACCAGGTCATTTCTGACTATATCTTGATAGGTTTCCCGCTTGAGGATCAAATGGGACTTGCCGTCTTTGACCAAAATCATGGCCGGCCGGGGAATGCGGTTGTAGTTGCTGGACATGGCATAATTGTAGGCTCCGGTAGCAAAAACCGCCACTATATCTCCGCTCTCAACCGGGGCCAGTCTGGCATCCCAGATCAGCATATCTCCTGATTCGCAGCATTTACCTGCAATAGAGACCTGTTCTGTGGCCTCCTGAACAGCCTTATTGGCTACCATTGCCAGGTATTTGCTGCCGTACAGGGCAGGGCGGGGATTATCGGTCATGCCTCCGTCCACAGCGATGTATTTGCGAATCCCCGGCACCTCTTTACTGGAACCGACCGTATAAAGGGTGATACCGGCAGGGCCGACAATAGCCCGGCCCGGCTCTACTATGATCCGCGGCTTCTTCAGGCCATATTGGTCAGCTTTAGACTGCACCGCTTTAGTCACTGCCTGCGCCCAGTCATCCGGTTTTCTGGGCTCATCCCCGGGAAAATAATATATGCCGAAACCGCCCCCGATATCGAGTTCCTGGAATTCATGCCCGGTAAGTTCCTTAACGTCAGCCATGAAATGCATCATCAGTTCGGCGGCGTGTTCGAAGGACTCCATTTCAAATATCTGTGATCCGATGTGGCAGTGCAGTCCTACAAGTTTAAGCGCACCGCATCCCAGAGCAGCCTGCACCGCTTCCATAGCCTGCCCGCCGGGCAGGGTGAAACCGAATTTGGAATCGATCTGGCCGGTTTTGATAAATTCGTGGGTATGGGCTTCCACCCCCGGGGTGATGCGCAGCAATATGTCCTGTTTTACCTGCAGCCCCTGGCAGATCTGGTTTAGGGTTTTTAGTTCCTGGAAGTTGTCGACCACCACGCGCCCTACTCCAAGCGCAACCGCCATTTCCAGCTCGCCAGGCGATTTGTTGTTGCCGTGAAAATAGACCTTTTCCATAGGGAAGCCCGCATTCATAGCCGTGAACAATTCCCCGCCGGAAACTACGTCCAGCCCCAGCCCTTCCTCATTCACTATTTTGCACAGGGCGGTATTGCATAAAGCCTTGCTGGCATACAGTACCAGGGTATCGCCCGACACCCGGAAAGCGTTGCGGAAAGCCCGGCAATTCTCCCTAAAGCCGGTTTCATCTATAACCCACAGCGGAGTTTGATACTGCTCCACCAATTTGGTGGCATCTACCCCGCCAATTTCCAAGTTGCCAAATCCATTTATCCTCATGGTGCCTGTCAGATGCAAACTCTTCAGCTCCCCAATCACTAAATCGTGAACATTGTATCATTTCCTGTCGTTAAGGGTCAATAAAAGGCCCGCGGATATACAACATACAATCATCATATTGACGGTTCGAGGCAAGTGTGATGGTTGAGCCTGCCCCAATCCGGACACAGAACACAGGGGAACGGTTGAACCGTCCCCCTGGAAAACCGTCCTCGATTGCTGCTCAAGTCTTACGGTGTGACCCCGGTAGGGCTTGCCGCATCTTTTTCCAACTTATCCTTTTGCGCCTGGAGATCCTGGATTTGCTTTTGTAATGTGCCGTTGTTGTTACGAAGTTCTTTAATGGTGCGCGCAATCTTGAAATACCTCACGCTGTCAAGCAAAAAAGTGATTAAAGCGCCGCCCAAAGCCGCCACTAAAACCACCAAGGCCAGAGATATCTGCGGTGTGCTCCAGGTGATGAAATGAATCTCTACGGCAGCAGGATTCTGAAAGATAAAGGTTAACATAGCCGCCAGAAAAAGCACCGCTCCTATTAAATAAACCTGCATCCTTCCTACCCCATTTCG
The DNA here is from genome assembly GCF_002316705.1 of Syntrophomonas sp. UBA1041. NCBI lineage: Bacteria > Bacillati > Bacillota > Clostridia > Eubacteriales > Syntrophomonadaceae > Syntrophomonas > Syntrophomonas sp. UBA1041. The sequence continues at coordinate 10,264 of NZ_DCEA01000116.1, read as the reverse complement.
CTGTTTTTTCATTTCCTTGAGCATATATTTTCGTTCTTTTTGTCAAAATTCCTGCCTTCCTGCTGCTCCAGCAATGGTTTTGATCTCAGCATCAGGCTCCACATGGATAAGCACCGATGAAAACGGCACCCGCTCGCCAATGGATTTTTCTATGCTGTCACACAGGTCATGGGCCTCCTGCACGCTGGTTCGGGCGTCTATGACCAGATGCAGGTCGATATGGGCTTCGCGCCCGGCACGGCGCGTGCGCAGGTCATGGTATTCCACATAGAGGTAATGGTGTTCGGCCAAAACGTACTGCACCTCCTGCAGGTGATGCTCTTCCAGGGAGGTATCCAAAAGGGGCACAAAAGCCTTCCGGGTCAGGTCATAGGCGGCTTTAACAATCAAACCGGCTACGACGATGGCGGCAATAGGGTCTATGATCTGCAGTCCGGTTATTTTTATCAGCAAGAGCCCGATAAATACGCCTAAGGAGGTATAGACATCGGTGCGCAAGTGCATGCCGTCCGCTTCCAGGGCAATGGAATGGTGTTCCCGGCCGGTTTTCAGCAGGTAATTTGAAACTACCAGATTGAGGACGGTCGATACCCCCATTATAACCAGGCCCCAGGTGGGCTCCATGGTTTCTCCGCCAAATCTGATCTTTTCTATGGCCTCTTTGATAATCAGGGCTGCCGCCACGAAGATCAGCAGGGCTTCAATAGTCCCGGATATATTTTCGATTTTTCCGTGGCCAAAGGGATGCTCCTCGTCCGGGGGTTTGGACGATTCTTTCACCGCAAAAAGGGCAATAACCGCGGCTACCAGGTCATTGCCGGAATGAATAGCTTCAGAGATGACGCTTATGGAACCGCTCAAGACGCCGGCGACGAATTTGGCGGTCATCAGGAACAGGTTGCTTATAACGGATATTATTGCTGCTCTGGTCTTGATCTGTGTGTCCACAGCCCACCCTCCGTTAAAAAAACGGGACTTCATATTATGAAGTCCCGCGGATTTCCGCTGCTCAATGAGCCCGGCTAAAAGCCTGACTAAACGCAGTGATGTTGTTATTAAGGTCTAGTATAGGGGACAAAGACTTGTCCTGTCAACGGATTTCGTCTAAGCCGCCTTTTTGATCTCGTACCACAGGGGGCTGGCAATGCAAATAGAGCTATAAGCCCCCACCACAAAACCGATCAGCATGGCTGCCACAAAGAATTTGAGGGTGGCGCCGCCCAGAATCAGCAAGGCCACCAGGGTCATAACGGCTGTCAACACCGTATTGATGGATCGATTTAGCACCTGCAAGATGCTCTTGTTTAACAGTGTCAAATAATCCGGCTTTTTGGTGCTGCGCATGTTTTCCCGAACCCGGTCAAACACGACAATGGTGTCGTTGAGGGTAAAACCGACCACAGTCAGAATAGAGGCGATAAAGGGCGAATTAATTTCCCACTGAAATATGGAGAATACACCCACTACCACCAAGACGTTGTGCATCAGGGCCAGAACCGCCGCCACTCCGAAAGTCCATTCAAAGCGGAAGGAGATGTAGACCAGCATCAAGACCAGGCCTATCCCCAATGCCATGAGTGCGTTGAGGCCCAGTTCCCGGCCTATGGTAGCCCCGACGCTCTCGGCGCTCATCAATTCCACCTCGCCAAACCTGGTCTCTAAGGCATTGATCAAAGCTTTGGTCTGTTCCTGATCCAGTTCGCTGGTGCGGATAAAATAGGTGTTATCAATGTTCTTCTGCACCTCGGATTGTTCCAGTCCTACCGGCACCAGGGCTTCCCGCACCTCCGGGGCGCTTACGTCGGCAGCCATTTTCACATGCACGATGGATCCGCCTCTAAAGTCGATCCCCAGGTTGAGTCCATTGAGAAAAAGGGAAGCTATTCCCGGAATAATCAATATTAAAGATATGATGTAGAAAATTTTCCTGCGTTCAATAATCATTGCAATCCCCTCCTTATACCCCGTATAGCTTGGTGTTCTTGGTAAGATTAGAGGCCAGACCCAGCAAATAACGGGTAAAGGTCAGAGCGGTAAACATGTTGATTATCAACCCGATGGAGAGGGTAACAGCAAAGCCTTTTACCGAGCCGGTGCCAAAATACATCAAGACTACCGTGACCATCAAAGTGGTGAGGTTGGAGTCGAATATGGTCCAGAAGGCGCGTTTAAAACCGGCGTCTATAGCCGCTTGCAAAGTCTTGCCCCACCTGATCTCCTCCTTTATGCGCTCATAGATGATGATATTGGCATCCACCGCCATACCGATGGACAGCACGAAGGCGGCGATACCCGGCAGGGTCAGGACCGCATTGAGCAGGACCATGCTCCCCAAGACCAGCAGCCCGTATAAGACAATGGAGATGTCGGCAATCAAACCCGGCAGCCGGTAATAGCCCAGCATAAAGAGGAAAACGGCCAGTATGCCGATCATGCCGGCTTTTAGGCTCTTTTCCAGCGAATCCGCACCCAGGCTGGGGCCGATAGAGCGCTTTTCCAGAACA
>NZ_DCEA01000116.1:0-7606 GCF_002316705.1 Syntrophomonas sp. UBA1041 | reverse complement strand
GATAGAGCGCTTTTCCAGAACATTGAAGCTGACCGGCAGGGCTCCGGAACGCAGCAATACTGCTAAATCCTGGGCTTCCTTGGCGTCGAAATTGCCTTCGATGATAGCATTGCCGTCGGTTATGGCCTGGTTGACGATGGGGGCGCTGATGGGCTTGCCGTCCAATACGATCACCAGCGGTTTGCCTACATTAGCGGTAGTGGCCTGGGCAAACAGATCGGCGCCTTCTTTGTCAAACTTGAGTTCTACATAGGCCTCCTGGGTGTTGGGGTTGACCCGGGCCTGGGCATCAGTCAAATTCTTGCCGCTTACCAGAACATTGCCCTGCTCATCCTGAAACTCCAACTGGGCTACGTTTTTGAGTATATCTACGGCGGCCTCAGGATCATCTTCCCCGGCGATCTCGATAACCACCCGGTCTTTTCCCTGTGGATACAGGCTGGTCTCTCTGACCCCCAGGCTGTCCACGCGGTCGCGTATGATGCCTACGGCTTTTTGAATGGTGTCATCAGTGATCGGTTCACCCGGCTTTTCCTGGGCCTGTAATACCACCCGCAGGCCGCCCCTTAAATCCAAGCCCAGATCCAGGTTGTTTACCAGGGGCTTCTGCAGGAAAAATACAGCCAGACCCAGGGCGATCACAATCACTGCACTTATGGCAATACTTAAGTTTCGGTTCACTAATGCATTCCTCCACAACTTTACTTAGATCAGCTTGGCTCCATTTATAATGAGTTCGAATTCGCAGCCCAGAAAATCAGCGGCCCGGCGGCACAACAGCATGCGGCTCAGGAAAATCTCGAAATACTCCATCACTGGGCAGATAGCGGTGTCTATAGCCATCACCATGGAGATGAGCTGTTCCTCTTCATCGATATTCACAATAGAATACTCTACAGCGTAATTGACCCGGTCATGAATATCGAAGGTGGCGACATCATGGTTCCTGACCCGGTTGCGGTGTACATGCGACTTGTCAGCCAGGATCAAGGCCGCAGCCACCGCGTTTACCGGTTGACCGCTGCCTTCGTCATGATTGCCGATAGCCGCACAGATGACAGAGATTTCATCTTCCGGCATTTGCATACGATTGAGCAGCTCCCAGGCGATCAGGGCTCCGGCCTGACTATGCCCGTTGCGGCTGATGACATTGCCGATGTCATGCAGATATCCGGCAATCGCTGCCAAATCGGCCATGCGCTCCGGGTATTTCAATTTAAGCAAGATTTCCCGGCTGAGCCGCGACACCACTTTAACATGGACCTGGCCGTGATCAGTGTAGCCAATCGCTTCCAGATGCTTATTCCCCTGCTTGATAAAGCCCTTCACCAGGGGGTGGCGATAAAGGTCGGCGACTTCGAGCATGATTATTCTGCCTCATCGACGCGGTAGGCTACCGCGGTTTTCAAAAACTCGATCTCTATGTTGTCATTAACTCTGATCATGACGGTCTTGTCTTTTATGCGGGCTACTTCCCCCCTTATGCCGCCGATGGTCACAACCTTCTCGCCCCTTTTGAGGGATTCCAACAGTTCTTTATGACGCTTCTCCTGCTTTTTGCGAGGTTGTATGATAAACACCCAAAAAATCGCAATAAACCCGCCAAAATAGAGAACCAAGGTTAGTACGGAATTGTCCAGTGGCATTCGATATCACCCCTTAAATTTGATCAACTTAAGTTAAATTCGCGACTTAAAGCTAAAATCCTCTAAGATATTTGATAAACAGTTAAAAACTGGTGGTAAAAGTCCATATATCGGCCTGCCCGGATAGCCTGGCGGGCTTCTTTCATCAGGTTCACCAGAAAATGCACGTTATGGTAAGTGATCAGCCGGTGGGCCAGCATTTCACCGGCTTTAACCAGATGCCTGATATAGGCGCGGCTGAAACCTTTACAGACCGCACAGCCGCAGTCTGGATCCAGGGGCAGAAAATCCTCGGCATATTCCCGGTTGCGCACGGTAATCCGGCCCTGGCGGGTATAGGCGCTGCCATGGCGGGCTAAGCGGGTGGGTAAGACGCAGTCGAACATATCTATGCCGTGCCGTATCCCCTCCAGCAGATCCTCCGGCGCACCCACGCCCATCAGGTAGCGCGGGCGTTCCCGGGGCAGCAGGCTGTCCATGGCTTGTATGGTCTCATACATCTCCTTTTTGGATTCGCCTACACTGAGACCCCCGATGGCATAGCCTGGGAAGTCCAGGGCCAGCAAATCCTGGGCGCTCTTTAGACGCAAATCAGGGAAAACATTGCCCTGCACGATGCCAAATAATATCTGCCGGTCGGAATGGTGTGCTTCCCGGCACCTCCTGGCCCATAGCGTGGTACGTTCCACCGCCTGCCGGGCTTCCTCGTAATTGCAGGGATAGGGGGCGCATTCATCGAAGCACATGGCGATATCGGCCCCCAAATCCATCTGGATCTGCATTACCTTCTCAGGGGTGAGAAAGTGGGCGGATCCATCGATGTGGGACTGAAACTCCACTCCTTGGTCACTGATCTTGCGCATGGCACTGAGGCTGAAAACCTGAAACCCGCCGCTGTCGGTCAATACCCCTCGCTCCCAGTTCATAAAGCTGTGCAGTCCGCCGGCCCGTGCAATCAGCTGCTCACCGGGGCGCAGGTAAAGGTGGTAGGTGTTTGACAATATTATGGAGGCCCCGATCTGATAAAGATCGTCCGGGGTCAGAGTCTTGACCGTGGCCTGGGTTCCCACCGGCATAAACACCGGAGTCTCGGCATTTATATGCCCGGTTTTCAAGCAGCCCGTCCGGGCCCGGCATAAGGGATCATTCTTCTCTATTGTAAACATCATAGCACCTCAACTGTACTTGTAAATTTATCCGTTCAAGACAAACCACATACTTTTCAGCAAATCAACATCGCGTCTCCATAACTGAAGAAGCGATACTTTTCCTTAATGGCGTGCTGATAGGCCTGTCTGGTCTTTTCCACCCCCAAAAAGGCCGATACCAGCATCAGCAGTGAAGATCCGGGCAGGTGAAAATTGGTTATCAGCTGGTCAATGGCATTAAAATCGTAACCAGGGTAGAGGAAACAGTCGGTTTCCCCCTGCCCGGCCCGATAACCCCGGTCTTTATCATAAATGGTCTCCAGGGTGCGCACCACGGTAGTGCCTACCGCGGTGATCCTCCCCCCCTTTTCCCGGGCCCGATTGAGCAGGGATGCTGTTTCGGCGCTCACCTGGTAAAACTCGCTGTGCATCTGGTGCTGGCGAATATCGGCGCAGCTGACCGGGCGGAAAGTCCCCAATCCCACATGCAATACCACCGTGGCTATCTGAACTCCCTGGGCCTTTATCTCCTCCAGCAGGGTTGTGGTAAAGTGCAGGCCGGCCGTAGGCGCGGCTGCCGAACCGCTGTGTCTGGCATAGATGGTCTGGTAGCGCTCCGCATCACCTGACTCGTCACTGCGCTCTATATACGGCGGCAACGGGATATGCCCCGCCCGGGCAATAAACCCATCCTCATCACAATGGTTTAAGACCAGCCGCCTCCCTCCGGGAAAACCAAGCTCGGCGGTGATGACTGCCTCAGCCTCTTCAAACCCGGGGAAGAGTATGCGGTATCCGGGACGCAGGCGGCGGGCCGGCCTTACCAGGGCTTCCCATTCCGGGCCCTGTTTGCGCAGGAGCAATATCTCCACCTGCCCCCCGCTCTCTTTTACTCCCAAGAGCCGGGCGGGAATGACTTTGGTGTCATTTAAGACCAGTACATCGCCGGGATGCAGGTAGTCTGCCAGCTCTTTAAAATAGCGGTCATGCATCGCCCCGCCTTTGCCTTCCACCACCAGGAGACGGGAAGCATCCCGCGGTTCGGCCGGATACTGCGCAATCAGCTCCGGCGGCAGGTCATAATGATACTGCGCTAAATCATAATAGGGGCTGTTGTCATCCACTGACATGGATATTATCTCCTCAAAAACAGATTTAACAGGACGGTCAGGATCAAGCTCAGAATCAAGCCGGTAGCCAGCGGAAAGTAGAGGGTGAAATTGCCGCGGCGGATCACAAAATCACCGGGGATGCGAAATCCCTCTCCGCCCAGCTTGCTCATCAGCAATAATCCCAGCCCTGCCAGGAGAATTAACGCCCCCATGGTGATGAGGAGCCTGGCGATACTATCCATACCATTCATGATTTTGGGTCCTCCTTCTTCCGTTTCGCAGAGGCATAGCGCTCCTGTTCGCTGTACAGGCATCCGCAGTACTGCTGCCGGTAAAGCCCGGCCTCCTTGGAGCGGCTGACGGTCTCTTTATAGTCGCTGCGGAAGTCCCGGTACAGGAAGGGGACCCCATATTTTTCAGCAGCCATCTCCCCGGCCTCCTTGATGAGGTCATGCTTTTGAAAGGGGCTGACCAGAAGCGAGGTCGAGAAATAATCGAACTTGCCGGAGCGGGCCATCTGTGCGGTCTTGTGCAGGCGGATCTGATAGCATAACTGGCAGCGCTTCTGTTCCCGGAAAGTAATGTGGTGGAAATAATCCACCGGGTTGTAAGGCTCCTCGCCGATCAGTTTGAGCCCCTGCTGCCGGGCATACTCCTGCAAAGCCTCCAGGCGTTTGGCATATTCAGTAAAAGGGTGAATGTTGGGATTGTAAAAATAGCCCCGCACATCAAAACCCTCTTTTCTGAGGGCGGGAAGGGGAACGGTGGCACAGGGCCCACAACAGGTATGCAAGAGTACTTTGTCCATAATTCACTCCATTACTCGCCATCATCAGGCGCGTCAGCGCCAAGGTTAAAAAGGTCAGATTTCCAGGCCGGATTTAAAGGATAACCCAGATGCTTGTAGGCATTCTCCGTAGCCACGCGCCCCCGCGGGGTCTTTTGTATCAATCCCAGTTTAATCAGGTATGGTTCGTAGACATCGCTTAAGGTATCTCCTTCTTCTGACACCACGGCAGCCAGTGTTTCCAGGCCCACCGGGCCTCCCCCGAATTTATTGATCAGGGCTTCCAGTATCATTCTGTCCACGTTGTCCAGGCCGCATTCATCGATTTCCAGGCTGCTCAAGGCCATTTGAGCCAATCTCAGGCTTATCACCCCGTCGCCTTTCACCAGGGCAAAATCCCATACCCGGCGCAGCAAGCGATTGGCGATGCGCGGCGTGCCCCTGGCCCGGCGGGCGATCTCCCGGGCGCCCTTCTGGTCTATACGCAGGCCCATAATCACAGCCGCCCGCTCGATGATCAACAAAAGGTCATTTTCATTATAAAAGTCCAAGCGGCAGTTGATGCCGAACCGGTCCCTTAAGGGTGAACTCAAGAGGCCTGGACGGGTGGTGGCGCCTATCAGGGTGAAAGGAGGCAAATCCAGGCACAGTGTCCTGGCCCCGGGCCCCTTGCCGATAACTATATCGATCGTGTAATCCTCCATAGCCGGATACATGATCTCTTCCACAGTACGGTTTAAGCGGTGTATCTCATCGATAAACAGGATCTCACCCGGCTCCAGGTTGGTTAGAATCGCCGCCAGGTCTCCGGGACGTTCGATAGCCGGGCCCGAGGTTTTGCGGATCGATTTGCCCAGTTCATTGGCTATGATAGTGGCCAGGGTGGTCTTGCCCAGACCCGGAGGCCCGCTCAAGAGGATATGGTCTATGCTTTCCGCCCGCCCCCGGGCAGCCTCGATAAATACCTGTATGTTGCCTTTGACCTTGCTCTGCCCGATATAGTCCGCCAGTCGCAAAGGCCTCAGGGAGGTATTCTCTTGATGATCCTCTTCCCCGATAAAGTGAGGCGATATTAAGCGCTCATCCCGCATGTCCTGCCTCCCTCCTATTTCTTAAGCTGTTGGGCTTTCTTCTTCAGCACCAGCTTGACATTATGGGCTACTTCCCGGCCTAACAGCCCCTGGTTTTTCAACTCCATCAACTCGGGAAAAACCTCGCTGCGGTTGTATCCCAGGGCCTCCAAAGCCTCCATAACTTCGCTGAAGGGCAGGGGGCTCTCGGATGGCGTCGGGGTCAAAGCCAGTTCGGCAGGCACCTTGTCTTTCAATTCAAATAATAAGCGCTGGGCGCTCTTTTTGCCCACCCCGGAAATCGCCAGCAAAGCCTTTTCGTCCTGACTGGCGATGGCCTGGTAGAACCGGGCCGGTTCCATATGGCCGAGCACGTTGAGAGCGGCTTTAGCGCCGATGCCGGATATGGACAAGAGGAGCCGGAACAGATCCAGTTCGGCCTGATCCAGAAACCCGTACAGCTTGAATTCATTCTCGGAAACCGCCAGATGCGTGTGGAGCATAACCGGCTGCCCGCACTGGGGCAGCCCGTTCAGCGCACGCGGGTGGATGTTGATTTCATAGCCCAGGCCGTTCACGTCGATTACAGCCAGATCCCCTCTGAGGTTGTGCAAAATACCCTTAACAAAAGCAATCATAAACAAGCCACCTTTGCCTGCGAATTTCCATAGCCTAAGCCTTATATAAATTGGATAAGCGGTGGAAGTGCAGGTGGCAGATGGCCGCGGCCAAGGCATCTGCAGCATCATCCGGCTGCGGCGTTTCTTTGAGGGCCAGCAGCTTCTGCACCATGTACTGCACCTGCTTTTTATCAGCTCCGCCGTATCCGACCACCGCCTGTTTGACCTGCAGCGGGGTGTATTCGGCTATACAGAGTCCGGCCTGGGCACTGGTCAGTAAAATCACTCCGCGGCTCTGAGCCACCGTAATTACGGTTTTGGCATTTTTGTGATAGTAGATCTGTTCTACCGCTACCGCATCGGGCTGAATATCCTCAATCAGCTGAGTCAATTCCCCGTTGATCGACAGCAAGCGCCGGGGCATCTCCATATCCGCAGCGGTGGTGATCAAGCCATAGTTCAGCAGGCGCATGCGCCCGCCGCGGTATTCGACCGCCCCGTAGCCGGTGCGGGCAGTCCCCGGGTCAAGTCCTAAAACCCTCATAAAAGCGACTTCCTTACCCCATAGATACATTTATGATACTTGATATTGTTTTCCAGTGCCATGAGTAAATAGCCCAGAAAATAAAGACTAAGGCCAGATAACCGGCCTTAGCATAAGCAAACTTGTGTTCGGGGACCTTTACATATATTCGTCGAGGCTATCCAGGGCGTCGTTTAACATGGCTTCATTCGCAAATTCATACTGGCCATTGCGAATGGCAGCTACAATTTCCCCCGGCAAGACATCTATTCTGATGGTCGTAACCCTTAAGAGTTCGTCATGAGCCGCATCCGGCCCCTTGTAAACGGCCAGACGCCCCTGATATTCCTTTATCCGGGTCTTCTCGTAGTCCTGCGGGCACCAGTCGCCGACCAGCTGCCGCAAGGTGATGGTGTTGCCTTCGATTTTAACCATATAGCCGTTCTGTTCATTGTACAGCTGCCGGATTTCATCCACGGTTTTGCCGATCAATTCTATAGCATTGGGAAACTCAGAAATGACCACATGGCCGCATTGCTGATATTCCCGCTCGTAGATCACCTGGGTGTTGTTGTCCACCCTGCTCTGTACCGGCTCAACCTCAACTATCGGCTTGCGTTCATTAACCAGTTTATTAAAGGGCTGCCCGCCGGTGAGAAAAAATCCCAATCCCACCCCCAGGAGCAAGGCTGCCACAACC
>NZ_DCEA01000059.1:0-2857 GCF_002316705.1 Syntrophomonas sp. UBA1041 | reverse complement strand
TTGAGGCAGCCACTTTTAATTATATGAAAATGATAAACGAGGAAAGAGTAGATACCAAGCTCAACGGCCTATTCCCGGACTATACTTAAGCAGTGCCGCAGATGCTTCTTGTTTCGGCATGGCAATATTATATAATAAATATAACCTCCCCAAAACTTGGGAGTTGCCTAAGACTCAGATGAAACAGGAGGTATTCCGCCATGCCCTTTACTATCGTCCGCAATGACATCACAAAAATGCGGGTTGACGCAATTGTCAATGCTGCAAACGCATCGCTCCAGATGGGAGGTGGAGTGTGCGGCGCCATTTTTAAAGCTGCCGGCGCAGATAAGCTGCAAACTGAGTGTAATGCTATAGGCGGCTGTGAAACGGGACAGGCAGTTATTACCCCCGGGCACAACCTGCCCGCAAAATATATTATCCACACCCCTGGCCCGGTGTGGCAAGGTGGCCGGCAGGGTGAGGAGACGCTGTTGCGGGGCTGCTATATTAATTCGCTTATGCTGGCAGAGCAGCATGGCTGTGACTCAGTTGCTTTCCCCTTGATCTCTTCAGGCATATATGGTTACCCGAAAAAGGAAGCCTTGCGCGTGGCTGTTGCTGCCATCCAAGACTTCCTGCGCCACAGCGACATGGCAATTTTCCTGGTTGTATTCGGCAAGGCGGCGGTTGAAATCAGCGAGCAATTGCTTGGAGCGGTCGAGGCATACATTGATGAGCATTACGTTGCTGAACATACGGATAAGCGCCGCAAACTCCTGACTAATGAATCCTCGCTGATGTTCGAGGATGCCACCTTCCAAAAGGTGTCCACGCCGATTATGGAGGCGCCTATGGCCGGCCTTGATGCATTAGTCGGCCACCTGGACGAGCCCTTTTCCCAGACACTGCTCCGGCTGATTGACGCGAAGGGCAGAACAGATGTTGAGGTCTATAAAAGCGCCAACATCGACCGCAAGCTGTTCTCCAAAATTCGGAGCAACAAAGCCTATATGCCCAGCAAGAAAACTGCTGTCGCCCTGGCCATCGCCTTGGAGTTGAATCTTGCTGAAACCAGGGACTTGCTGGCCCGGGCAGGCTATGCCCTGTCACCCAGTCAAAAGTTCGATGTGATTATCGAATACTTTATCACGATTGGTAAGTACGACATCTACGAGATTAATGAAGTGCTATTCCATTATGACCAGCCTTTGCTGGGTTCATGAGGCGCCAAAAGCAAGATACATGTTGGCTTTTGTCGCTCTGCAAGCGACCTCTCTGCTTTAGTGCCGTGGTATCCTCTATTCAGACTAAATATGAATGGAGGATTTCTTATGAAGAAAAACCTGACGGAACTGGTGTTTATCCTGGACAAAAGCGGTTCAATGAGCGGGCTGGAGCAGGATACAATCGGCGGATACAACGCTATGCTTGAAAAGCAAAAAGCCCTTGATGGTGAAGCACTTATTACAACGGTTCTATTTGATAACAACTATGAACTGCTTCATGACCGCATTGACCTTCGGGCAGTGTCGCCTATTACCGAAAAGGAATACTTTGTGGGAGGCACAACGGCTTTGCTTGATGCCATCGGCAGGACGATTAACAAGATCGGCAATGCTCAGAAGCAGACATCCGAGGAATACCGAGCCGACAAAGTGCTGTTTGTTATTACCACCGACGGCATGGAGAATGCCAGTCGGGAATATGACTACAATAAAATCAAGGGGATGGTCGAAAGGCAAAAAAACAAGTACGGCTGGGAGTTTATCTTCCTGGGAGCGAACATAGATGCAGTTGACGTAGCCGGACGTTTCGGCATCGCTCCTGACCGGGCGCAGAACTACCATGGGGATAGTGAAGGTACAAGCCTGAATTTTAAGGTTACGGCCCAAGCCATAGCTTCTTACCGGGAGAGCGGCATACTAGCAGACAACTGGGGCGATGAGATTAAGGAAGATTTCCTGCGCCGCGGCGGCAAGGGTAAGGACAAATCTAAAAAATAACGATTTCCCTTGTCACCACGCGCCTAAAACTAAAAGGGATGCAGGGAACGGAAAAAGCACTCACTTGTGTGGGTGCTTTGTATTTCAGGAATCCTGGTCACCTTCCGGGTTGAGGATATACCGAACAGATTTAAGTGCTTTTATAATAGTCCGTTATTATATTTACGTTGTGCCTGGATAATCATAACAATTCCCCAGATAAAGCCAATAACAAAAAATAACCAACCATAACCTGTCTGAGTCGCAAATTCAACTATACCTGTCAACATTATTCCAATCCCCATCAGGATAATTGCTTTGCCCATTTTTTCAGTATAAGGCTTTTTATCCTTTTCAGAAACCTTTGTATAATGATATCGGTGTATGAGTGTAATTTGTTCATTCTTCCATATGCGCAAACCTAGAAATAAGAATACCGAGCCAACAATTAACATTAAAATTAACACAAACAGAAACACAAATTTCCCTCCTCACAAACCTTTCCAATATTAATATCAATGACTAAATGATTTGTCAACTTTGCAACCCCAAATCCAGCTGCTCTCGGTCTTTCCTGCCTATGGGATTCAGGTCATTCCCGCAGTTTTCGGCAATACAAAAGCACCCATATAACCCTTTGTAGGGTTGATTAGTTCCATTTTTCATGGGCGCTAATCTGCCTGGATATTTGCTGTTGAAGGGAAAACTGGTCTATAATTAAATCGGCGTAGTTGGTTAAAAAAGGGAGGTATTTATATGCCAATTGAGTATAAACCCTTGAAAATTGCCCATCTGCCAACTCCCTTGGAGGGGGCCGACCGGTTGGCAGATGCTCTGGGCGGTACAAGGATATTTATCAAGCGGGACGACGCCACCGGTCTGGCGGGAGGCGG
>NZ_DCEA01000006.1:0-12106 GCF_002316705.1 Syntrophomonas sp. UBA1041 | reverse complement strand
TTCACCAGGATATAATAATAAATCCAGACCAGCAGCAAACCGGGCGCTATTGACCCAATAATCACCACCCAGCCATGCTGGGCCACGTTTGCAGCCAGAAGTTTGGCCAGGACCTGATAAGGTGTGACCGCCATGGTAACGAATAGTATGCAGAACAGCTGAATATTTGTAAGCTTTGCCAACTGAGATCACCTCTCTTTGAATAAGGTTTGATCCCGCCCATCACGGACCTTGCACCTGCATGGCCATTATTAACAGGGGATTGAAAAAAGGCCAGTGATAAAACTGTACCATGGCCAGATAGATGGCCAGGAGCATAAAAACAGTATAGACGAGCAGATCTTTATTAAGTCTCTGTCGCCGAAGATTCGGCACATCTAGAGCTAATAAAAATACAACCAGCAGAAAAAACAAGGCGGTAAACATGACGACAGCCCTTCCTATCAATTTTTAATCGGTACCGGCGCTTCAATCAGGTATGTCCTGCGGACACTATAGTTTACCTCAGCTTGAACCTGAAGATCACTGAAGTGCGCAGGCCAATCCGCTTTCAGTTGTTGCCACAGCGCCGGGTTTTGGCGGCTTATCATAGCCCCCCAGCCGAAAATATCGCTGCCTAAAAGCTGCGCTTTGTGAATACAGGCCAGAGCATTCTCTTTGATAGCCTGAGAGGTCAACTGTTCCAACCGGGCCAGGTTCGCGGTGGTTTGGAGATTCTCTGCGGAGGTCTGCTCATACAGGTTCCCGTCGGCCTCAATATCAATGAGTATTTCCACCGTGCCATCCGGATTAAAACTGGGAGTGCAGCGGGCTCGGGAGCGGATTATTTCCATTGTCACCATATCTTCTAACGGCCCGGTTTCAGTATCACCGGATAGATTGACGGTTACCAACCCGCCGCGCTTCTCGCCAGGATCAAGGATGCGCAGGCCCCGGCTTTCTTTTTCATTGAGTTCGCCTACCATACGGCGATCTCGGAATACTGCCACTCCCTGCAAACGCAATATCTTTTCACCATCGGCCTCTTCGATCTTAACCTGGGGAAGTACCGGCTCAATTCCCGCAGTGACGTACTTGGTGCGGAAATCACGAAGAGTTACGGGCAGATAAATTCCAGACTGACTTTCCTGCCCGCGGATTATTTTCACCAGGGCTAACGCGGAGTAATTTTCCGGAGGGGTCTTGACCTGCAGCACTTCTTCCGGAGTAGCTCCCGCGGCAAGGAAGAGCAGCATATTAGGGCATATAAAACGATTTCGTGAAACAAAATCCATCATCAAGTCCAGATCTTTCCGTGCTACCTGTTCCCCCAGCAAAATGGTTGTGGCCAGCGACCAGACCGGGGTGCGGGGAAAGCGGAGGGTAATCTCTCGGGCTGCCTGCGCATAGCCGGGAGCCTTTCCCTTTAAGACTACGGTTTCTACTTTGGCTGTTCCGCCGCCTTCCGGCTTGCTTGAGGGGCTGGCCACCTGAAAATGAATCACCTTCTGCTCCCCGTCCACATCGATGCCGAAACCAGTCACCGCAACGGTGTCATCCATCTCCACCCGGTTGTAACATCCAGTCAAGCCAGAGGAAAGTAAGCTTAGAATCAGGCCCATCAAAATGATCTTGCGCATGCTATGACTCCTCTCTATCCCGGGGCAGATTCTGACGGGCTTGATTTTTCATGCTCTCCTGATAGGGCCGTTTGGAGTTCAGACTCCAGGGACGGCGGATTAGGATATCGCTGATCTGGGCTAGGTTGAATGGTGCTATTGGAGAGAGATAGGGCTGGCCGAGCGATGACAACGAAGCCATGCGCGCCGCCAATATGAGCAGGCCCATAATTATGCCGAAAAAACCCAGGGTAGCCGCCAGCAAAAGCATGCCAAAGCGGAGGATGCGAACCATCAAGCCGGCGTTATAAGAGGGGGTGACAAATGAAGCGATGCCGGTAAAGGCCACCACTACTACCATAGGGGTCCCTACCAGGCCGGCCTGCACCGCAGCGTCGCCGATAATCAATGCGCCTACGATGCTAACCGCCGGACCTATAGCCCGTGGCAGCCTCAGGCCAGCTTCACGCAGCAGTTCGAAGGTCAACTCCAGCATCAAAGCTTCAATTGCGGCCGGAAACGGCACCCCCTGACGGGCTGCAACCAGAGTCAAATATAGAGACAAGGGGATCATCTCCTGATGGTAAGTTACCACGGCAACATATACCGAAGGCAGCAACAAAGCGATGAAGAAAGCGATAAAACGGCCCACTCTCAAAAGTGAGGCGGCGATAAAATTCTGATAGTAATCCTCTCCCGCATTTAGAAACTGCGGGAAACTGGTGGGGACCACCATGGCCATAGGCGAGCCATCCACTAATATGGCCGCCCGGCCTTCCAACAGGTGGCCGCATATCCGGTCCGGTTTTTCTGTGTACTCAACCTGAGCCATTATCGAGAACTTCTCATCGCTGATATACTCTTCCAGATAACCGGTGTCTAGAATAGCATCGATATCGATGATTTCTAGACGGCGTCTGATTTCGGAGACCAGGCTTTCGGGAGCAATATCTTCTATATAACAGACCACCACATTGGTTTTGCTGATCCGGCCGATAGACATGGCCTCGATTTTGAAATCGGTTGATTTCAAACGCCGCCTGAGCTGCGCGGTATTAAAGCGCAGGGTCTCGGTGAAGCCCTCTTTGGGCCCCCAAATAGTGGATTCGTTCTCCGGTGAATTGATAGAACGGCCTTGCCAGGAACGGGTTCCTA
This sequence comes from Syntrophomonas sp. UBA1041, assembly GCF_002316705.1. NCBI lineage: Bacteria > Bacillati > Bacillota > Clostridia > Eubacteriales > Syntrophomonadaceae > Syntrophomonas > Syntrophomonas sp. UBA1041. The sequence goes on along the minus strand of NZ_DCEA01000006.1, from coordinate 9,353 downwards.
CCACTATGCCTTGTTTATGCCCATCGATAAGCAGAACGGTGTCGCCTGCTGTGATATGATCGCAAACCGCTTCCAAAGTAGACAGGGTTTTTATTTCGCCCATGGGCAAAAGCTGTTGAATTGATAGTTCGATAAAGTGTGCCCGGCTTTCCTCGGTCAAGCTCTCAGGTTCGGCTTTTAAGCGCAAGAGCGGACGCAGCAGGTGTTCTTCTATTTCCTGCCGATCGATCATACCATCGAAATAAAGCATGGCAGCCTTAACGGTAACCTCTGAACCGATCAAAAACTCACGGGTGACTGCATCTGAGCACTTTTCCAGCAATTCTTTTAAGTTTTGCAGATTGTCGTCCAATTGCTCGGAAAGATCGTTTTGTCGCAGCGCGGTTCTGGCTCGAACAGGATGGTCGGGTTTTGGTGATGATTGGCGGTCTTGGTGTGGAGCGGATGGTTTTCTGTTTATATAACGCATGATGATAACCTCGCTTTATGAACAAATAGAGGCTTCCAATTCCATCCTCAGTATGAGCCATCAAGGCTGCCTTTATGCACCAGTACAACCAGAAAGAAGACCATGATTGAAAGCTTTGGCATGCCTGCTGCTGAAGAATTTTTTACAGCCACGGCAAAAAGTGAATAAAAGCCTGTGATGAGCTATATACTATCACTGAGAAAGAAAACAACATTTTCAAGTTTTTTAAAAAAGGAGGGATAAATGTAAATTGAAAGCAACAGGCATTGTACGACGCATAGACGACCTGGGAAGGGTTGTTATCCCCAAGGAGATACGCCGGACCTTGCGGATTCGTGAGGGTGATCCTTTGGAAATATTCGTTGATCGTGAAGGTGAAGTTATACTAAAAAAATATTCTCCTATTGGAGAATTAGGCGATTTTGCCAAAGAATACGCCGATTCCCTGCATGAGACTATCGGCCATATCTCGATGATCGCAGACCGGGATGTGATTATAGCCTTGGCTGGGGCCAACAAAAGGGAGTTCCTGGGCAAGTCCATCGGCAAAGCGGTTGAGCGTGCGCTGGAAGAGAGAAGTACTTTAATGATGAACGAAATCGAGACCAGCGACGACGAGAATGTGCATGTTATCATGAATGAAGACCGTGAATACACGGTTAAGTCCCAGGTCATTGCACCGATTATAACTCAGGGTGATCCTATCGGGGCAGTGATTATTGTCACCAAAGAACCAGGGGTAAGATTGGGTGATATGGAAGTGAAACTGGCCGAGACTGCCGCTGGTTTTTTGGCTAAACAAATGGAACAATAAGGCTTTGGTTCCTAAGGAGCGATCTTTACCCTAGAAGCGAAGATCGCTTCTTTTGCATTTTTGGATGCCTTTTAATTGTAAACTTAAACAGGTATATAACCGGCATGGGTAATTTTGCCTTCAATAAGTTGGACTATGATATAATAAACCCTATGATGTTGGGGAGGGACTTATGAATCATCGTCAGAGTTTCCTTAAAGGCGCGCTGATACTGAGCGTTGCCGGGGCTATTAGTAAGATTTTGGGAGCCGTATACCGGATTCCCCTGGCCAGACTTATCGGTGCCGAAGGTATTGGTCTGTATCAGATGGCCTATCCCATTTATACCACCATACTGGCCTTAGCAACCGCCGGGGTGCCGGTCGCCATATCCATCCTTATCGCCCGCAAAGAAACCCAGGGCTTTCCGGGAGAGAGCCGCCGCATTCTACGGGTTTCCCTGTTGCTCTTAACTGTTTTTGGACTACTCCTGACCCTGGTGGTAATTGCATCTTCGAAGTTCCTGGCCTGGTATGTACTCAAAGACGGAAGGGCTTATTATGCTATCGTGGCCGTTGCCCCCGCCATCTTCCTGGCTGCTTTGATGTCGGTTTTTCGCGGATATTTCCAGGGGCAGCAGTCAATGATTCCTACCGCGGTTTCACAAGTGGTTGAACAGATTTTTAGGGTAACCGCAGTCTTATTTCTGGCATATCTTTTATACCCGCGGGGATTGGAATTTGCAGCCGCCGGCGCTACCTTTGGCGCCGTTGTGGGAGGCATAGGCGGCTTGCTGGTTCTGGTCGTGTTTTATAATTGGCACCGCCAACAGCAAAAACAGGCCGGGCTGAACTTGCTGCATACTTCAACTCCTCCCTGGACCCTGGCTACGGAGATGGTTCGCCTGGCCGTACCGGTTTCATTTGGAGCCGTGGTCTTGCCATTGGTGCAGATGCTAGATGCGGTCATCGTGCCGGGGCGTTTGTTGGCCTTGAACTACAGCACCTCGCAGGCTACCGCGCTTTATGGCTACCTGGCCGGAATGGCCGCGGTTCTGATCAGTCTTCCCACCATATTTACCATCTCTATATCCACCAGTCTGGTTCCTGCCATATCAGAAGCCCTGACCAGACAGGACCGCAGACTATTGAACGAACGTTTGAACCACGGTTTCAGAGCGGGTATGATGATTTCCTTTCCCGCCGCCGCCGGTCTTTATATACTGGCCTTTCCCATCTGTGACCTGCTCTACGGACACGCGGAAGCCGGAGTACCCCTGGAACCCCTGGCCTTTTCAGCTATTGTTCTGGCAGCCTTTCAGATCTCCAGTGCCGGCCTGCAAGGTATTGGCAGGCCGGAAATAGCTATGCGTCATCTGATTATTACCGGCGTCCTTAAAGTAATCTTCAATTACTCCTTGACCAGTGTGCCTGCCTTAAATATCCGCGGGGCCGCCATCGGCACAGTCCTGGCTTTTACCCTGGGCTCATTGCTCAATATTATTTCCTTAAAAAAATCGACCGGCATTCAATATGAAATAGGACGTATGTTTAAGCTAATACTGGCTACCCTCATAATGGCCCTGTCAACCCGCAGTTTTTATTATTGGCTGCTGGGCTTCGATATAGGATCCCATATAGCCACATTGCTGGCCGTACTGTGCGGGATGATTGTCTACCTGATCTTGCTGATATTAACTCGAGAAATGGACTATGACATGTTAAAACGCCTTAGAGGCAGAGAATAAGGAGGAATTAGCCGTGGGCCAAATAGGCAGCAAGACTGAAGAACTCGTAAATATAATGGACAGGTTGTTAAGCCCCAACGGCTGCCCCTGGGACCGCGAACAAACCCACCAATCACTGTCCAGGTATCTGATCGAAGAGTGTTATGAAGTGGTGGAGGCCATAAAGTCAGGGGAAATGAGCCAACTGCGGGAGGAATTGGGAGATCTCCTCTTGCAAGTGGTATTTCACGCCGCCCTGGCTGAACGGGAAGGGCATTTTAATTTGGCCCAGGTAGCTGATACCGTATCGCAAAAGATGATAAACCGCCATCCCCATGTATTCTCCGACCTGTCGCTGCAAACCAGCAGCCAGGTCTTGGAAATCTGGGAGGGGTTTAAAAAAGATGAGGGCAAGAAAACCATATTGGAAGGCATTCCGGTTATGCTTCCGGCTTTGCTGCGGGCTTATAAAATTCAGGAGAAAGCGGCCCGGGTAGGGTTTGATTGGCCAGACGCTGAAGGTGCTATAGAAAAGCTGAAAGAAGAAATCGATGAACTGGGCCGGGCGGAAAGCTCGGATGAAATGATGGAAGAAATGGGAGATGTATTTTTCGCTCTGGTAAATGTGGCCCGCATGAAAAAGATCGAACCTGAAGAGGCTCTGCAAGCCACTAATGATAAATTTGTACGCCGTTTCAATTATATTGAGGCCAAGGCCAAGGCCGGAGGTCAAGATCTAAAAGACATGACCCTGGAAGAGATGGACGCCCTGTGGGATGAAGCCAAAATCCAGGGACTGTAAGGCCCTGGCATTATTTAGAAAATTTTGTATGGGTTTTGCAGGAGTTCGCCTTTATACAGCGAATAAGCGTTAATATAATTACCAAAACTTGCATAGGGAGGAATAGAATTGAACAAAACCGATTTAATTGGAGATGTGGCAGCAGCGACCGGGATGACCAAAAAAGATGTTGAGAAGACCGTAAACGCCTTCATCAGCAGCATTGAGGACGCGTTGAAAACAGGGGACAAGGTTCAGTTAATCGGCTTTGGAACCTTTGAGGTGCGGGATCGTCAGGCTCGCAAAGGACGGAATCCTCAAACCGGTAAAGAAATTAATATTGCCGCCACCAAAGTTCCTGCTTTTAGAGTTGGCAAAGGGTTTAAAGAAGCGATCCTTTAAGATGCGATTGGACAAATATCTTAAGGTTTCACGCTTAATCAAGCGACGCAGTGTTGCCAAGGATTGCGCTGAAAGCGATCGGGTGCTGATCAACGACCGGGTGGCAAAACCAGCTACTGAAGTGAAAAAAGGGGACGTCATCACCCTTTCGATTGGAAACAAACAGACCCGTTTGGAAGTTCTTGAGATCAAAGAAAACGTCAAAGCCACTGATGCCAAGACTTTGTATAGAATATTAGATTAATTAATCGCCCCGGGAAACCAGGGCGATTTCGTATTTTCTGGATCCTGCACAGCTAGCATAAAAGCCATACCCTGACGCATATTGTTATGGTATAGGTATCGACGGGACGAATTCTCAAGTCCCTATCATGCTAAGGAGGGGAATTCTATGGCGGAACACAGTCTTATGTTATTTAACCGAGAACACATGGAAATAAGCGGGGTCACTAATGTAAGTACCTTTGATGAAAAGGAAATAATTATTGAAAGCCGCCTGGGTTATTTATACATAACCGGGGAGAACATGCATGTCAGCAATCTCAACTTGGATGATGGAAAAGTATCTGTTGATGGCAGCATTACCAGCATCGAATACAAAACCCAGTCCGGCGATCTGAAATCCCGTGGCAAAAACATCATCCAGAGGCTCTTAAAATAAATGCCAAAAAAGAGATTAAAAAGAGGGAGGGTTATGGTTGATTTGGCTTTTGGCCCAGATTGAGCCCTTTGTCTTTACCCTCCTGGTAGGGTTGGTTGCCGGTATGGTATTTCAGTTTTACCAGTACAGCATGGCCCTGTCTTCCTGTGGTAGATGGCTTTTATACCTGTTTGATTTTCTGGTCTGGGTATTGATCCTGCTGCTGGTCTTTACCCTTTTGTTGATTATCAACCAGGGGGAGATCCGGGTTTATATCATCCTGGCATTGTTCAGCGGCATCTTCATCTATTTTCAGACTATAGCCCCTAAAACCCAGCCTTTGATGCGTAAGGCTGCCCGGCTAAACGTAGCTTTCATTGGAGCGGTCACCTACAGATTAGGCACTCCCTGGCGCTGGCTTAAGAAACAGGTTCTGGCTTGGTTTGAGAAAATGCGTGAAACGGCAGAACCCGACGAAGAAGAAAAATAAAATCTTCATGCCAAGCAGGAATTATACCACCTCTGCAAGAACCTATAGAGAACATATTATGTACAATAATTGTCCACAGCATGTGGAAAAATTGTGGATAAGAAGGCAGCATGAAGATAGAGATCAGAGGCGCGGAAAAGCTGAGTTTCAGGGAAAAGCAAGTAGTGGCCTTAAAAGAAATGGGTAAATCAACGCAAGAGATAGCAAAGACTTTGCAAATTGGCGCCAGTACGGTGGCAACATTGTATAATCGTGCGCGCTCCAAAGGATATGAGGTGGTCATTGTTATTCCGGGGGACATTTTAGGCCTGATGCACGAGGAGGAGACCGACATTGAATCTTATTAAGCAGCCCAAGGCGCGGCTTATCATTGTTACGCTTATGCTGGGGTTTTTTGCTGTGACCTTGATACCAAGAGTCTACACCATTTGGAAACTGGACGGTCAGAAGCAGGCTTTAGAACAAAAAAAGCTGGAAGCCGCGCAGATTAACCAGGAATTGGCAGAGCAGAAGGACAAGCTCAGTAGTCCCCTGGTTGTGGAACGGATCGCCCGCGAACAACTGGGGATGGTGAAAAAGGGAGAAAAAGTGTTGATGGAAATGGAGACAGACGACTCATGAAGCCCATAAATGCCACTAATAATGTTGACTACTCCTGCGGCGCATAATACAATGAACCTAGTGAAACTTTATGAATTCCGAGGGGGACATTTAGTTATATGCCGACAGAACAAACGAATATGGTGCCCGGCGCCATCCTGGAAGGGAGAGTTCAGGGGATAACCAATTTTGGAGCCTTTATTGAGTTGCCCGGGGGCATGGTCGGACTGGTTCATATCTCTGAGATTGCCAACACCTATGTAAAAAATGTCAAGGATTTTATCCAGGAAGGTGATATGGTAAAGGTCAAGGTGCTCAATGTTGCGGGTAAAAAAATCGGGTTGTCGATCAAACAGGCTAACCCGGCTCCTCCACCTCGAAGCAACCCCAGTCGGGATACGGCTCCAAATGATAGGGCCGGGTCGGGAGAAAGGCATTATGTCCCTGGGCATAAACACGGGACTCATTTGAGTCTGGATGATAAAATCGCCAAATTCCTCAAAGAGAGCGATGAGCGCATGCAGCCTTTAAAAAATAAGGTTGAACCGCGTCGGCGTAGAAATAACCAGTAGTTTAAACGTTTATCGAAGCACTTCCGTTGGGAAGTGCTTTTTTACATGTGTAAAGGAGAAAGCACGATGAAATACGCCAGTATAGATATAGGCACTAATTCATGCCGGTTAATGATTGCCGAAATAGAAAACGGCGGGTTCAAGGTACTGTACCGGGATATGAAAACCACCCGTATCGGAGCAGGTCTTTCCAGCAGCGGGCAAATCAGCCCGGAGGCGGCGGAGCGCACGCTGCAGTGCCTGGGCCGGTTCCAAGATGCCATCAGCCGGAAAGGGGTGGCGGACTACCTTATAGTAGCCACAAGTGCAGTTCGGGAAGCCGCCAACCGTGCCTGGTTTGAAGAGTTGTGCCGGCTGCGGCTGCACAAAGAGGTCAAAGTCATCAGCGGGGAGGAAGAGGCCCATTTGACCTATAAGGGAGTGCAGAAAAGCTTGCTGCTGGACCGGCCCCTCCTGGTGGCAGACTTGGGAGGGGGCAGTACGGAATTGATCTACTCTCAAGAGGACCTTTATGTGAAATCTCTACCTCTGGGTGCGGTAAAAGGGGCCGAGATTCAAATCACTGAGAGACAGATTATGGATATATTGGAGGAGATAAAGGAAGTAAAGGTGCGATTTTCTGATGCCGCCCTGGTGTTTTGCGGCGGTACCGCCACCAGTGCGGTGGCGATGAAGTATGGCATGATCGACTATGACAGCAGCCTGGTACACGGACAGCGCCTGAAGAAGGAAGAAGTCCAGCAATGCTATGACAGCTTATTGAACATGCCTCTTGAAAAGAGGAAAAATATACGAGGTTTGCAGACTGAACGCGCCGATATCATTGTCTACGGATTGATGATAATGCTGAACTTGATGCGGGTATTGGAGAAAGACTGGGCAGTGGTCAGTGAAAGCGACCTTCTGGAAGGCTTAATCTGGGAAATGGATGAACTGAAGTCCCCAAAATCCGCTTCGAGTTAGACAAAATCCGTCTTCGCCCCTGAATAGGAATGATTTTGTTGGAAAATTCCAATGGTGTCATCCCCCTGAATGACAAAATTGACAAAAACCGGTTGGTATAATGGGTGGACAAGACCAAGAGATGGGGGATGTAAAGTGGAAAGAACCGAAGTATATCCTTATCAACGGGTATCGGATTCAGGCCTAGGCAAACGGGTTCGGCATCGCCAGATCTCCAACCCTTTGCCCAGGCTGAGCTTTCAAAAGGGCCGCGAACAGCTGACCGCCCTGTTTAATACCGTTAGACCGGCAGTAATCCCCATGAATCTAATGCTCAGCCTGGTCGGATTCATCCTGGCCAGAGCCTTTGTTCTGGGGGAATTACTGCCTTTTGTGTTTGCATTCGTGGTGGCTCTGGGCCGCCGCGACCCGGGAAGAACCATCTTATTGACCGGCAGCGCGAGCCTGGGAATGATGACCATTACCGGAGGCCTGCAGCTGGTTACCAATCTGTTCACACTTTTAAGCCTGGTGATCATTATTCAGGTGGTGAAAATTCCTGCCGACCGGCAATGGTGGGGTTATCCCCTCATAACCAGCGCCTTCCTGATTGTGTGCAAAGGCTTATTCAGTGTAATTCAGGGGCCTTCCTTTTATCAGGGCATGGTTGTAACTTTTGAAGCTTTAATCTCGGGAGTGCTGGTGTTTGTATTCAATATCGCCGGGGAAGCGGTGCAGATCAGAAAATCCATAGCCGACTTCCAGTTCGAAGATGTTACCGCCTTTTTGATTGTGGCGGTTGGCATCGCTATGGGGCTCAATGATATAGGGATAATGGGGTTGAATGCCGGCGGCGTTTTCTGCCGGGTCAGTATATTATTAGCCGCATATTTATGGGGAAGCGGCGCCGCTACTATGGTGGGGGTGATGGCGGGTCTGATCCCTTCACTGGCCTCCAGCATCTTCACGCAATTCCTGGGGATGTATGCCCTGTCCGGACTACTGGCGGGATTGTTCAGAAGCCTGGGCAGGGTGGGGATAATCGTAGGGTTTCTGTTGGGGAATCTGGCTCTGGCCATGTTCGTACCCGAGACCCGTACGAATGTTCTGGGGATATGGGAAACAGCCATAGCCTGCCTCTTATTTGTGATGCTCCCCACTTCTTTTAAGGAAAAACTACCGCTGGCCAGTGCTAGCGGGATAATGCCGGCGGCGAATCCGGGCTATTGGCCGGATTCCGGCAAGGCCAATGTGCGCAGCCGTATGGATGAGTTGGCCGGCCTTTTCGAAAATCTGGGCCAGACTTTCGATACCAATCCTTATCAGCATGACAGTTTTGAGGGTCAGTCCTATTTACACTATCTTTATGATCAGGTTTCACACGGTATTTGCCAGAGTTGTGTAAAGCATGAAAGATGCTGGGGCCAGGAATGCTACCAGACCTCCCAGGAGATTCTGGAGGTATTCGCCCTGGCAGAAGCGGAGGGTGTGATCAATCATGATGAGTGCCCCGGCAGTCTGCGCCAGAAATGCCTGTATTTTAAAGAAATCGCCAATACGGTGCAGTATCTGTTCGACAACCTGCGCATCAACGAATACTGGGCCGGGAAACTGAAGGAGTCTCGCAGCCTGGTTTCCCGCCAATTGAGCGGCATCAGTCAGATCATGCGCAATCTGGCCCAGGAAATTGAGGCCAAGCCACAATTTGACCGCCACTTGCGCGATAAACTGATGAAGGGAAGCCGGGAACGCGGGCTGGAGATTAAAGATATCCAGCCATGGATTAGCATTGGAGGACAGCTTTCATTACATGTACAGGCTGACTCCTGCAGCGACGGCAAAGGTTGCGAAACCCGTCTGGTACCGGTGATTTCATCAATAATGGGTGAATGCCTGACGGTTGCTGATAAGCAGTGTCCTGCCCGGTTGGGGCATAGT
>NZ_DCEA01000071.1:113113-113603 GCF_002316705.1 Syntrophomonas sp. UBA1041 | reverse complement strand
AATCATCCTCGATGGCGGCCGCCTGCCCCGGATCGACCAGGAGCATGCAGCCGGACACTAAATCCGCTTCATGCAGCAGCCGATTGGCCTGGGTCAATGAGGTATAGCATATACTGCCGAAAAGCTGCCGGTTTATGGACACCACCGGCAGTTCGGTAGTTAGCGGCTCGCCCATTTTATAGGCGGTCTCCACAGTAACCAGGTCGCCGGGCTGTGCTCCCAGCTTGCGGGCAGTGATTTCGCCAAGTACAATGCCTTCCTCGGGTATAGCCATGGGATTGCCCTCGTTGTCGGAAGGCATCTTTAGCTGGTTGCCCTCAGCTTGGCCGTTGACCGCATCCTCGACGGTTCTGCCGTTGTAGTGGATTTTCACCGGGATCTCGATAAAAGCCTCTGTACGATTGACTCCTTCCATCCGGGAAATGGACAATAACTCGCTGGTTCTGACCGGTTGATCGAAACGCACCAGGTAATGGTAAAGCATCTCTTT
>NZ_DCEA01000071.1:82103-112941 GCF_002316705.1 Syntrophomonas sp. UBA1041 | reverse complement strand
CTATGGCATCATTCATGAAAAAGGATATCAGCAATAAAGAGACAGCGGCTACCACCCCGGCCACCGTAACCGCTGTCCGCATGCGGTTACGGGCCACAGAACGAAAACTCATCTTCCACAAAGGGCTCAAGCGCTGCCAGAAAAATGGCAGGCGTTCCAGCATATTGCGGGAGGTCTTGCCGGGCGGCTGAGCGCGCATTGATTCTGCCGGGTTAATGCTGACGACAGGCATGGACGCGCTAAGCCCGGCTGCAAGTCCCACTGCAGCCGCGAGTATAAAACTGTATGCCACTACCTGAAAATGATAGCCTTCTACTTTGGGAAGGTTAAAGTACATGGCATATATTTCGTTGAGGGATTGGGAGAACAGCAATCCCAGGCTGCTTCCGGCCAGCGCTCCTATCATACTGACCGCCAGGGCATAACTGCTGTAATGAAAAACCACCGCGGAGTTACTGAACCCCAGGCCTTTCATAATGCCGATCTGAGAGCGCTGCATGCGGATCATGCGGCGCAGCAAGACGATTTGTATCCCCGCAGCGATGGTCAAGAATATGATAGGGAAAAATCTGGCCATGATACGGCCGCTGGTCAGCTCGGAGTCCAGTAAGGAGTGACTGAGCTGATCCTTGCGAGGATAGCTGGCCAGGTTGCCATAGGAAGAAAGCAGGTTCTCGATTTGCGCCACTATGGAATCGGTGTCCGCCCCGGGTGAGAATACCACCAGGATCTGGTTGACCTGCCCGGGAAGGTTGAAAACTTCCTGAGCCTGGTTCAAAGGTATCATGAATATACCGAAGGTTTTAGGGTCAGGCACCATGGCGGAGAGGTCTTTGACGGCGTACACGAACTCGGGGCCTATAGCCGTCCCCACCACAGTAAGTGGAACCTGCCTGCCCTCGGCGATTATCTCTACATTATCACCGAAACTCAGGCCATTGGCCTCCAGGTAGGAGGGATCAACCAGGGCCTCCGCCCCGCCGTTGGCCGGATAGGCTTCGAAAAGGCGGCCTTGCTCCAATTCGACGCTATTGACCTGTTGATTCAGGGGCAAAGGGTAAGAGGTGAGCCGGGCTGAGGCCCGGGTGCCGTCCTCTTTTATAACCGCCACATCCTGCTGTATGCGTACGGTTACCTTTTCTATCCCGGGTATGTTGGCGATCTGCTTGGCTACCCCTTCCGGGGCGTGGACCACATGGAAATAATGATCAGCGAAGTTATTGTCATCATAAAAACGCTCCTGAGCATAGCCCAGGTTGGAATAAGTGGTCGACATGGCCACATACAGGGAGATGCCTATGGTAATAACCAGGGCCATGGCAAAAAACTGCCCCTTGCTGGTCCATATGCCGCGCCACAGTTTGCGATATAATACCTTCATTACCACTCAATTCCTTCAGGTGTTGCCCGGCTGGCATTGACTTGGATCTCCGCCACTCTGCCGCTGCTCATACGCACGACCCGGTCGCCGATGGCGCCGATGGCCGCATTGTGGGTTACAATAACTACCGTGCTGCCATGCAGCCGGTTTACCTCTAAGAGCAGCTCCAGTATGCTTTTGCCGGTTTGATAATCCAGGGCGCCGGTAGGTTCATCACAAAGCAGGATCAAGGGCCGTTTTACTATAGCCCTGGCGATAGATATGCGCTGCTGCTCGCCGCCGCTGAGTTGAGACGGGAAATGGTCCAGGCGTTCATCAAGCCCCACCTGCATGAGCACTTCCTGGGTCGACAGCGGGTTATCGACCAGACTGGCAGCCAACTCCACGTTCTCCCAGGCGGTTAAATCTGATATCAAATTATAGAACTGGAAAACAAAGCCGATATGGTCCCGGCGGTATTGAGTCAGTTCATTGTTGCCGGCCAGATGCAAAGCCTGCTGGCGAAAAGTCAATTCACCGCTGCTGACCCGATCCATACCGCCTATCAGGTTTAATAAAGTGCTCTTCCCAGAACCGCTGGGACCGAGGATTATCAGTACTTCCCCCGCAAAGATGTCGATAGTGGTGGCTTTAAGGGCTTCTACCGAGACCTCGCCCATCACATAGGTCTTGGTTACATCCTCCAGGTGAACCAGAACATGATCCGCCATTTGCTGCTCCTCCCCACAAGTGCCGGTGTGCCGTCAAGTTGAATTTACCCCTTCAAGGTAGCGCTGTCAATGGAAAACAGAGCTAGAAATGATTCCGGAAAGCAGTTGCCGCTGCTCACGCGCTTTGGGTCTGAGGTTCGGCTGGAGGGGATAAATCGGGGATGTTGAGTGCAAGTAGCAGATTGAGCAGGGCAATGCCTGCGGCTGCCAAAAACACCCACTGATAGCCGAAACTGGCCCAGATCAGTCCGCCTCCGATGGGAACCGTCATGGAAACCATGTGATCCAGGGTTACGCCCATAGATAGCGTGGGACCGATATCATCAGGGGTGTCGACGATGCGGTTCAAATAGGTGGCCCGGGCCATATTGACCGCGAAGAGGACCTGGTCAGTGATAAAACAGGCCATTATCACTGTTAAGGCCAGGTTAGCGGGAAACCAGGCGGGTGCAAAGGCATATAGGATGCAGATAACGATCAGACCCAGCGATTCAGCCGCAATGATGCGCTTTTCTCCGATGCGGTCGATGGCCATGCCCAGGAGGGGACGAAAGAAAAGGCCCACCGCCGTACCGATCATACTCAAAATAGCAAAGACTTCCACCCCCTGGTCGAAAAGACGGATCAAGACCCAGGGGGCAAAGGTGAGAAATATCTGCTTGCGGGCTCCGAACAGGATATTTAGTAAATAGAAAAGGTTATATTTTTTCTTGAACAGCAGGTAACGGGGCGGTCTCTTAATTGGCTCGCCTTTAATCATGGCCATGCACACCGCTGCTGTCAGGGCACAGCTTCCCGCGATACCGAAGATTAGAGCAAAAGAAAAGTCAAACCGGCTCACCCCGATATAGACCAGGAGTGAACCCAATAAAACCCCGGCCGCTTCAAGGCCTCCGATCTGTCCCAGCAATTTTCCGGCCTGGTTTTTATCCGCCAGGCGCAAGGCCAGTGACGAGCGCATCACCATAAAAAGATGAGCGCCGGTGCTCCACAGCAACATCCACAATACCACCAGGACCATATTGTACGCGAAAAACCCCTGCCCCCACAACGACACCGCCACCATCAGGGCCGCTACCATAGTCACCCGGGTGTCCTTTAAGAAAAGCAGAAGAGTAAAAACCACTACCACCAGAAAACCTGGCAACTCGCGGGGAAATTCCAGGGCTCCACGGGCTATTTCGCCGAGATGATGAACCTGAGCCAGGTAGTTGTTAAAAGAGGGGTCATACAGACCACTGTATATCCCCATCATCAAACTTGCCAGGGAAAACAGAAGCAGGCTCAGATTATAGCGCCGCAAATCCATAGAAACTCACTCCCCGCCACCGCATTCATTCAGACTATTGTACCTCTTTGCACTCTCTACTCACAAGGGAGTTGATGAGACTGAATGGGTAAGGTATGAGAAGCAATTGATGAGCAAAGTCCTGGAGGAGGCAAAAGGTAGGCGGTTAGTAGACGGGTACTAAAGTGGAGTAAAAATCACCTATGTGTAGGAAGAGCAACGGTTGTCTTTTAAAAGCAAACCGGCGGGGGATGGCCTCAAGAACATCCCCCGGCTGGACTCAATTAAGCATGATCTCCGGTGAAGTCCTGGTTTTCTCAATGGGAAAGGCATTGCCTCCGAGGATATCCTGGTAAACCGACTGATAGTCTAAGGCCATGCGCTGCCTGGAAAACCGGGTTTCAACCCACTGACGGCAATGACTGCGCGGCAGGGAGGCAACCTTGGGCATGACCTCGCAGGCCTCGGCGACGTTCTGTACCAGGAAACCGCTTACGCCGTCTTTTATCACCTCGGGCATCGAACCCTTGTTAAAAGCAATTACAGGAGTGCCGCAGGCCATTGATTCAACCACGGTCAAACCGAACATCTCCTGATATGATATGGGGTGCAAGACCGCATAAGCATTCCGCAAAAGCTCATCCCTTTGAGGCGGGCCTACCGAGCCGATATATATGATTTGCCGGTTGTCTATATGCGGAGCCACACGTTCGTTATAGTAATCCTTGTCCTGGATAATGCCGGCGATCAATAATTTCATCCCGCTTTGCCGGGCAATCTCTATGGCCTGCTCGGTGCCCTTATCGGGATGTATGCGGCCCAAGAATACCAGATAATCACCGGGCTTGTCGCTGAAGGTAAACTCATCCAGGTTTATGCCGTGGTAAACCGTACGGACATAGTCTAAGTCGCGGTGCCTATCCGAATCGCTGATAGATACATAATAATTGTTGCGGTTATATTCGCGGTAAATTGGTACTATCTTAGGCGAAGAGAAGCCGTGGATGGTGGTCACCACCGGTGTATCTGTCATACGGCTGAAGGCTAAGGGAATAAAATCGTAATTGTTGTGAATCATGTCATATTTGTGCGCATTCTCGAACAGGTGGGCGATGTGCATCGCTTCCCAAACCTTGGGATCGATCTCCGGGTTCTCCTCATACGGATAGGGGCAGATATACTCCAAGCGAGCCGCCGTTTTGGAATCACCGGTGGCATACAATGTTACTTCGTGCCCCAGTTTTACCAGCTCTTCAGTGAGATTCGAGACTACCAATTCCCAGGGGCCATAGTGCCGAGGCGGCGTCCTCCAGGCGATGGGTGACAGCATTGCAATTTTCATGATATACCTCCAGGTTTTTGATGCCCGCCCCGAAGCCGGATGTTTTATTAATCATAGATAAAACAGTGCGGGCATCTTAATCGTCTGTTATTTATTTGCCAGCTGGGGTTCGAGACCTTTATGCAGCCGGTACTGCTCATACATAGCGCTGAGATTGCCGATCGGGTCCGAATAGAAATCCTCCCGGTCATAATCCTGCAGCCAGGGATGGCGCTTCTCTACCTTCTCCGGGGCGGGTTCATAGAGCCGCTGAGTCTTGAAAGCCTCCAAAGCTGGTTTAGGGGAGTGATCAGATCTGAACAGGCCGAAATACCTCTCATGTATTCTCCTGTCCAGAGGAGGGCGATCCCATAGATGGGGGTGATAATCCGCGAAGCACCAGGCCAGGGCACCCAGGATATGCTCTTGTTGCAGCAGAGTCAGGGCTCTCTGGTAGAAGTCCTTAACCGACTTTTCTTCAAAAAGGGGGAAAAGGCTTAAAACTGCGGTTTCAGCCCTTTCTTGATCGTTTTCACAGGTTGGTGCGCCAAACTCCTCCAGCAGCACAGGCTTTCCGCCCATCCACTCGGTTACCGTGGCCAGGAAAGGAAGGGCATGAGCGTCGAAAGGATCCTTTACCCAGGCCAGGTAGGAGGGATAGCCATGCATGCAAAGGTAGTCGCAGTACCTGGCGACATCCTGCGGCCACATACGGCGGTCCTGTTCCAGATCTTCGCTGTGCATGCCGATGGTAACCGGCATACCCGGGCTATAGCTGCGGATGGTTGAGGTCATTACATCCAGCCAGCCTCGGGCCCTTTCCCGGTCGGGAGGTATGGCGAAATTGGAGTTTTCATTGCCCAGGTCGTAGCCGTACAGAGACTGGTGGCCGTGGACGTGCTGGCAGACTGAGGCGATCTGAAGGGCTTGGGCTTCGATAACGGCTTCATCGCTGTAGCAATCCCGCAAAGCCCTGTCGGTGTATATCACACCTCCGGCATATATATCGAAGGGTTGGGGCGCTGAGTAATCGGTCAGCATCCAGGCCGGCATCCAATTGACCCCGCTCATGTGGCCGCAGAAGAAGGTAGGCATGATCTGCAGCCCGTGGCGCCAGGCAATATCCATCGTTGTGGCAAGATGCTCCAAAGCCGCTGGGGAGATGAGGTCTGGCCGGGGCTGGAAGTCTTCCCAGGTAAGAAAAATGCGCACCAACTTAAACCCATGCTGCTGTAACAGACTAAAATCGCGGTTCACCTCGTTGGGGTCAAAATTCTTCCACCAGTACATGGCTTTATGAATCGGCCAGTAATTGATGCCCTGCAGGAAAGGCGTATTATCTGCCATATGATCACCTCCGGCAAAAAGGTTACAGTTAGTAGCCTTCCTCCACTTTTGCTCTTTTATTCCTTATGTTATGCCGGTCTGGCATCGGGCAGAAAAAATCTTTAGAAGTCGGAATGAAGACCCAGAGGGAACGATTGTCTTATCTGCATCGTCAGACAAAAAAACAGCCGGGAGCTATAAAACCCGGCTGTTGATATAAGCAGTTGTCACGGTTTATAATGGTTTTTTCCTGCCCTGAGACAGGATTAAAGCGGTTTACATGAAGGCTTCTTCGGCTACGTCAATACAGCTTCTGTCGCCGGCCTTCATGGCCTTTTCGAATCCGAATACATCAGTAACATGGTTCATGATATAGAACTTGGCGCTGGCGATTTTGCCCTTGTAGAAATTGGCATCGTAATGGTCATCACCCAGTTCAGCCAGTTTCTTGGCAGCTAAGATGGCCTGGGAGAGCATCAGCTTGCCGCAGTAGACCCTGGCGCCTGAATGCATGGTCCGGGTGGCGAAGAGCTGTTTCATCTGCTTGTCGCCGGCGGTCCAGGCAGCATTCATGTCAACGATATTCTTGAAAGAAGTCATGGCTTCAGACATCATAGCGAATTCAGCTGCGAATTCATCAGTCTTCTCGTTGGCAACAAAGTCATCGATTTCTTTTACCCACTTCTGGAACGGAGCGCTGCCTTTCATGGTGAACTTACGGCCGGTATAGTCCTGGGCCTGGATGAAGTTGGTGCCTTCCCAGATGCCATGGATAACGCAGTCTCTGTATAGCTGAGCCCCGGCATACTCTTCCATGAAGCCGTAGCCGCCGTGGCATTGGATCGCTTCCCCGGTGAGAATGCGGGACATATCGGATGAATAGGCCTTGCACAGCGGGTTGTTGATCGCAAACATATCAGCATAGTATTCTCTTTCTTCCTCGGTAGCAGCATCTACTTCCAGATCACGGAACAGATAGGACTGGTAAATCAAAGCCCGGATGGCTTCCATGCCGGCTTTCTGGTACATCAGCATGCGGCGCACGTCTTCGTGTTCGATGATGCGTACACTGGGTCCTTTGGGATTGGTTGAATGTTTGCTCTGCACGCGCACTTTGGTGTAATCCAGAGCCGCGTAATAAGCGGAAGTTATGCAGCCCAGGGTGAATAAACCGGTGTTCAGGCGTTCTTCGTTCATATACGCGAACATCTGTGACATACCTACGCCACGACCGTCTACTACTTCTTTTTCGCCTACCATCCAGCCGTAGCAGTTGTCGTTCTCGCCCATGGCCAGGGTGAGGGTGGAGGAGCCATGAATACCCATTTTATGCTCGATGCCAACGGAAGTTACGTCATTCCAAGCACCCACGGAGCCATCCTCGTTGACCCAGAACTTTGGAACGATGAACAGAGAGATGCCGGCGGTGCCTTCTTTGGCCCCGGGGGTCTTGGCCAGCATCAGGTGGATGATGTTTTCCGCCAGATCATGGTCACCGGAGGTGATGAAGCATTTCTGGCCTTTCAGCTTGTACAGGCCGGGGGTTTCGGTGGGGAATGCCTTGCTCTGCACCGCGCCCACTTCGGAGCCCGCTCCCGGTTCGGTCAGACCCATGGTGCCGCCCCATTCGCCGGTGTACATCTTGGGCAGGAACATATCCTGTTGTTTTTGGGTGCCGTAATCCTGGAGCACAGTGGTGGCGCCCTGAGTCAGACACCAGAACATGACTATGGCGGCGGATGCAGCGGACTGCATCTCCAGAATCGGAGCATACCAGGACAGCGGTATCTTGCCGTCGCCGCGGAAACCAAACTGAGGCCCCAACTCAGCTTCCATAACGGTTTTATAAACATCCTTGAAGACATCGGGTGTAACAACCGCGTGTTCGTTCCCACCTACAAAGGTCGCCCCGATTTCGTCGGCCTCTTTGTTGGCCGGGCAGATTACATCGCGGCACACTTTGAAGTTAACATCGAGGAAATTATCGATGTCGTCAATCCCATAGTAGTCCTTATAGGCATCTAAGGACAAAAGCTTTTCTGTGTCGAGCCATTCTTTGATCACGAACTTGATGTCCCGCGTGTTCATCAAAAAATTGTTATGTGGCAATACAGTTCCCTCCTTATTAAGATATCTAATGTCTGTTGAAACAGTGAGAATACCTGGGGTATTTGGCCGAAACCAAATCTGATATGTTTCCTGCCCGGGGAAAACCGGGCAGGCACAAATTCAAATTACATTTCGACGATCAGGGCAGTGCCCATGCCGCCGCCGATGCACAGGGTGGCCAAACCTTTCTTGGAGCCGCGTTTCTGCATCTCATAAAGCAGGGTACAAAGGATGCGGGCGCCGGATGATCCGATCGGGTGGCCGATAGCGATAGCGCCGCCGTTGACGTTGACCTTATCCATCTTGTCGGCCCAGCCTAAATCACGGCCTACGGCGATGGACTGCGCGGCAAACGCTTCGTTGGCTTCAATCAAATCAATGTCATCAATAGTCAGGTTGGCTTTGGCCAGGGCTTTTCTAACCGCCGGTACCGGGCCTATTCCCATAACCTTGGGATCTACGCCGCCGGAGGCATAACTGACGATCTTGGCCATAGGCTTGAGTCCCAGTTCAGCGGCTTTTTCAGCGGACATAACCACGATTGCAGCAGCAGCGTCGTTGATGCCGGAGGCGTTGCCGGCGGTTACGCTGCCGTCTTTCTTGAAGGCGGGTTTCAGCTTGGCCAGGCCTTCAGCGGTAGTGTTGGCTTTGATGTATTCGTCATTCTCAAATACAACGTCACCCTTCTTGCCAGGGATGACCACCGGTACGATTTCATCTTTGAACTTGCCGGCTGCCTGAGCGGCTGCAGCTAAGGTCTGGCTGCGCAGAGCGAAGGCGTCCTGATCTTCTCTGGTGATGCCATATTGTTCGTTTACATTTTCAGCGGTGATGCCCATGTGATAGCCATTGAAGATGTCGGTCAGGCCGCCGAATACCATTTCGTCAACCATCTGTCCGGGGCCCATTCTATATCCCCAGCGAGCTTTGGGAAGCAGGTAGGGAGCGGCGCTCATGTTCTCCACACCACCGGCCAGAACGACGTCGACGTCGCCGGCTTTGATCAACTGGGCAGCCAGGCTGACTGCTCTCAAGCCAGATCCGCAAACCTTGTTGATAGTGAAGGCGGTTACTTCTTTGGGGATGCCAGCGCCGATCATGCACTGGCGGGCGATGTTCTGGCCCAGGCCGGCCTGCAGAACGCAGCCGAATACGACTTCGTCGATCTGCTCGCCGGTGATGCCGGCTCTTTTCAGAGCTTCGGTCATGACAATGGCGCCCAGTTTAGCGGGCGGAACGTCTTTTAAGGCTCCACCAAAGGAACCCAGCGGAGTACGGCATGCGCTTACGATTACGACTTCTTTTGACATTAAATATTCACCTCTCCTATAAATTTAAAGTAAAAATAAAAAACCAATCTCACCTTATTATTTACCGGTGAAATTGGCGGCTCTCTTCTCTACGAATGCATTCATACCTTCCTTCTGGTCTGCGGTAGCGAAGCACAGCCCAAATATATCGGCTTCAAATGCGATAGCGCGGTCAATGTCAGTTTGCATACCACTATCAGCTGCTGCCTTGCAATAACGCACAGCAAGCTGACCTTTGGCGATGATGCGCTTGGCAATGTCTTTTACAGTCTGCATTAATTCCTCAGCTGGTACAACCTGATTGACCAGACCGATGCGCAGAGCTTCGTTGGCATCAATCACATCCGCGGTATAGAGCAGCTGTTTGGCCATACCAGGCCCAATCAAGCGTGGCAGGCGCTGAGTTCCGCCGAATCCGGGAGTAATCCCCAGTCCGACTTCGGGTTGTCCAAATTTGGCCCGGAAAGAAGCGATGCGGAAATCGCACGCCATGGCCAGTTCGCAGCCCCCACCCAGGGCGAACCCGTTGACTGCTGCAATGACCGGTTTCTCCAGCAGTTCGATGCTGCGGAATACCTGATTGCCAAGCGCGGAAAACGCTCTGCTCTCGGCGGCATTCAATGGCGCCATATAAGCAATGTCCGCACCGGCCACAAAAGATTTGTCCCCGGCGCCGGTAACAATCAAGACATCGATATCAGCATCTTCGCCGATCTTGGCAATAGCGTCTTTCAGCTCAAGCAGTGTTGCTGCATTCAAAGCATTTAATGCTTTGGGCCTGTTAATGTAGAGTATGGCAAGCCTGTCTTCCTTTTCAAGTAAAATGTTTTCGTACGCCATAAGATACCTCCCCTTCGTCTGACTTACAAGTGGTATCCCACTTGGAACTCCTCCATCCCCCCCTCTATATAAGAGTCTAAAAGTAGTGATACCAAGAGCTTATTCCCACAAACACATTAATAGGATTGTCCCAGTGCTCAAAAGTTATCACCACCTGGTGACAGCTCTGTAAGCTAGTAGAATGGTTTTTCACACTTTAGTTTAATCCTAACCAGGTTGAAAAGCCATCTTTACAGACATCTAGTCGGAAACAGGCATAATACTACTATAAAATTTGCTGTGCTTGGATATGATTAAGACAAACCACATTAATTGACTGGAGTAATTATTGGGGTATTTTATCTCTGTAATACTCATGGAAATTGATCTCTGTATCTTTTGCGGGTACTCGCCACCATTTTGAATATGTAACGATATAATAATTATATTATAAATTATATTATATATGATATAACAGGTATAACAAATTTGGAAGGTAATAACTGGATTATACTGTAAATTCATTTAAGGAGAACAAACATATGTTTCCTTTGCGTGACAGCACCCCCAGCAACCATTTTCCCGTGGTGACAGTAAGTCTTATCATCCTGAATCTCATGATCTTCTACTTGGAAGGTGGTCTTTCCGAGTCACAGCTGAATGCCTTAATCTACCAGTTCGGCCTGGTGCCCGCCTATGTCCAGTTCGATCAAATGAACCCCAACATATATATTCCATTCTTAACCTCAATGTTCCTGCATGGAAGTTGGATGCATGTCATTGGAAATATGTGGATGCTGTGGCTGTTTGGAGATAATGTGGAGGATTGCATGGGGCGCATGAAATTCCTGTTATTTTACCTGGGCACCGGTGTTATTGCCGCCCTGACCCATTATTGGACCGATCCGCAGTCTACTATACCGGTGGTAGGAGCATCCGGTGCGGTGGCTGGCATCATGGGAGCTTACTTTCTAATGTTCAAAAGGGCCCGGGTGTTGACCCTTATCTTCCCCATCTTCTTAATTACCATGCCGGCCTGGTTTTTTCTCGGGTTATGGGCGGTTACTCAACTCTGGAGCGGAGCCACATCATTGCTGCACAACGCTACTTCCAGCGCCCAGATCGCATTTTGGGCTCATGTGGGCGGATTCGCTGCCGGGATGGTCTTATACCGGGTGTTTCTCAAACCACAAGCCCGGCAGCAGTTAGTCAATAGCTAAGCATGAATGCTTTCCAGGACTTCCTGTTTTTTGCTTAACAAGCGGTCGATATGCTCGTTGGCGAAGCGCAGGCCCTCGTCACTGCTCTGCAGAAAGTAAATGGTGTTTTCAATTCGTTCCTGGCTGGCTTTAATTTCGTGCCAGTGGCGTTCTTCTTCAAAGAGGTTCATACAGTCCTGCAGGTCATTGGCCCGACCGGTTTCAAGATACTGCTTGAATGTGGTGAGGGTTTTGGTGTCCTGATAGGACCCGTGTACCGGCGACCGGGATATGACGCTGTTATAGAAGGACAGCATTTGCCTGGTGTTGCTCAATTTGGCCTCGGCCTCGTTGATTTCCTGAATACAGGTTTCCCGGAAGTCGTCTCCGCATTGCATCCATTTTTCCAGGGTGTCTTTGTAGCGATCGCAGGCCTTTTCATACTCGCGGTAGCGCAGCAGATATACCTTCATGTTGTGGTTGTACTGGCTGCATTCCTCCTGATATTTCTTTCTGGAGCGCATCAGCAGGTTTGGAATGGGAATTAAGCTTTCTTTGCTGGTGCTTTCCGGTTTAAAGGGCTTTTCCGGAATATTATCAGGCTCGGGAGGCAGAACGTCTTCCCGGGATATGATGGCCTGGCGCTGTTCGATTAATTTTTGCAGGTAATGTTGATGCCGGTTTAACTTTTCGATTTCCTGCAAACTCAGTAAACACATTTCGATATCCCGGAGCAGATCATCTCTGTTCCTGGTGCTTTTTTTGCTGTTTTTCTTGGGCTTCAGATATAGACTGACCTCGTCAAGCATGACCGGAGTCTCCCTTAAGGTGCAGATAGCTGTAAAATCCTGCACCGTAAGCATCTGACTGCTGTCGGGCTTATCCTTGGTAAAATAAAAGCGCGTATTGGTTGCCGGAAAATAGTAGGGGCCGATGGTATTGAGATATTCATTGCTGGCCAGTGCCTCTACCCCTTCGGCAGCATCCAGATAGCTATCCCACAAATCCAGCCACAGCTTGCAGGGAGTCCGTCCCCGGGGGCCGTTTTTGGCCAGGTCGCTGGTTTGCTGGTAGATATCAAGGGGTATCTTGATGAAGGAGTCGTAATAGTAAAACAGCACATCTTGCGGTGGATATTGTATGATTAAAGACAAATCCATATAATGCACATCATCTTTGTGCAGAAAAGTAAAAAACATAACCATAAACCCCCCTTTAGTTTCTAGTAATTATTTCTATATATTTCCATAAATACCTTCTTTATGGAAATAATATTTATTACAATATTTTACATATTATCGGCTTTATTTGAGGAATGAGGTGGAATTTTATGAATAATGGCAAACCCCGGTTGCCCTGGTTTGTGGAGCAAATGAAAGAGTATGATGCCGAACTCTTTCGCTTATGTGCCGATAGTGTAGAGACGGCCATGGCTCCGGGAGCTCTGGACGCCAAGACAAAGTACCTTATCGTGCTGGCCCTGGATGCCTTGAAAGGCGCCGCCCAGGGGGTAAAAGTAGTAGCGTCCCAGGCCCGCGCCGCCGGCGCCACCGAAGCGGAAATAGTGGAGGCCCTGCGCCTGGCTTATTATGTAAACGGTATGGATGTAGTGAAAAGCTGTCTTAACGCCTTTGACAAAGGGCAGTAGATGATACGTCAGGAGGGTATAATGTTCAAAGCTATTCTATTCGATCTGGATGGCACCCTTTTAAAGATCGATATGAACGAGTTTTTACAGTACTATTTTAGAACCATGGCTGAAATGGCTGCACAATCGGGTTATAAAAAGCACCGCGAGCTAGTGGAGCAGGTGTTCAAATCCACCGGGGTCATGATTGCCAACCGTGATCCCCTTGCCACCAATGAAGACGTGTTTATGAACGATTTCTTCAGCTTCTGGCCGCATCCGCGGGCTGATTTTGAACCCTTTTTTGATCATTTTTACCGCGAGGGTTTCCCGCGGCTGCGCTCTTTGTGCCAACCGGTTGCAGGTGTGCCCGAGCTGATGCAAGCTCTTGCGCAAAAAAAGGTCAAGATAGCTGTTGCCACTAATGCGGTATTCCCTTTAACAGCACTGGAGCAGCGCATCGCCTGGGCTGGCTTGAATCCAGCCGCTTTTCACCTTATCACTTCCTTTGAGGTAATGCATTTTTGTAAACCCCATCTGGAATATTACCAGGAGATTTGCGACAAGCTTCAAGTACAGCCCGAGGATTGTTTAATGGTGGGAAACGATATCGGTGAGGACATGGTTGCTCAAAAGCTGGGTATGAAAACCTATCTGGTGGAAGACCATTTGATTGATCCGGGCGGCACCGGCTTAAAACCCGACTGGAGGGGCATGATGCGCGACTTTCTGCCCTTTGCGGCCCGGTTCTGCCTGGAAGCCGGTTAGTCGATACGACCTCAAGACAGTCAAGCTTAAGGAGGAATACGATATAGCTGCCAAGAATAGAAAAACCAAGGTGTTGACCGAAAAAGACCTGCTGAAAATAGAAATAGCCAAAGAGATCGGCATTTGGGATCAAGTGCAAAATGAAGGTTGGGAATCGCTGAGCAATGCGGTGTGCGGTAAAGTAGGCGGCCTGATGAGTAAACGGCTGAGAAATGGGTCCAAGTCTTGACTGTTTAACCGGGAAAACGCGATTCTGAAGGAAGTGTAATTGATCGCCCCGCACCACCATAATTGAGGTAAAACCATGAAAATAAACGAAATAATGACCAGGGATCCGATTGTATTGAGGCCTGATCAGACCTTGAACGAAGTTCTGCGGATCTTCATTGAAAACAAGATAGACGGCGCCCCGGTAGTTGATGAGCACAACCAGCTGATCGGGCTCTTCACCAAAAGCCACATTTACCGGGCTGCGCTGGTTTCCATCGATAGTGGCCTTACGGTAGATTCCCTGATGACCAGGGAGGTTTTTGCCGGCCACCCGGAGGACGAATTTGAGACGGTGGTCAGCCCGATGGTGCCGCGCTTGCCGGTTATAGACTATCATAATAAAGTGGTTGGCATGTTGACCAGAGGAGACATCGCCAACGCTTTTTTCAACTCCTACCAGAATATTTCCAGTGAGTTGGACGCCATTATTGATTCCACCCATAACGCGATCATATCCATAGATACCTATGGGAACCTCAAGGTTATCAACCATGCCGCCGAAATGATACTGGGTCTTAAGGCTGAGGATGTGACCGGCAGGCCCATTTTAGAAGTGGTTCCCAACAGCGGACTCCTGGATGTGATGAGGAACGGCCGGGCGGAACTACTGCAGAAGATCACCATTGCGGGCCGGGATTTCATCTCCAACCGTTCTACAATCGTCAAAGACGGCAAAACCATCGGTGCGGTAGCGGTATTG
Source organism: Syntrophomonas sp. UBA1041 (assembly GCF_002316705.1). NCBI lineage: Bacteria > Bacillati > Bacillota > Clostridia > Eubacteriales > Syntrophomonadaceae > Syntrophomonas > Syntrophomonas sp. UBA1041. The sequence goes on along the minus strand of NZ_DCEA01000071.1, from coordinate 98,113 downwards.
CACGATATTTCCGAAATTGAAAAGATATCCAAGGAATTGCAGATTGTGCGAGAGTTGAACGAAGAATTGGATGCCATTATTGAATCGTCTTTTGATGGACTCTATATCACTGACGGCAATGGCATCACCCTGCGCCTGAACAAAGCCTTTCAGATGATAAGCGGAGTCAAGCCTGATGAATTCATCGACAGAAGTGTGGAGGATATCGAAGCCGAAGGGGTAGTGAACCGGTCGGTTACTAAACTGGTTTTGGAACGCCGGGACACATGCACCATCATTCAACAATACAAAACCGGAAGAACTGCTCTGGCCACTGGAAACCCGGTTTTCGATAAAGACGGCAACATCATCCGAGTGGTCTGCAACGTGCGTGATATCACCGAATTAAATATGCTTAAACAGCGGCTTGAGCAAATGCAAGGGTTGTCACAGCATTATGCCAGCGAGCTCAGCAGTCTGCGCATTAAATATGCCAGCCCCCTGCGTTTAGTTGCCAATTCAGTGCCGATGCGTAAGATGCTGGAGATGGCCTTGAGGGTGGCGCAGGTGGATTCCACGATATTGATTACCGGTGAATCAGGCACAGGCAAGGAACTTATTGCAGAGATCATCCATGAAAACAGCCCCTGCCGTAAAGGGCCTTATCTCAAGATAAACTGTGGAGCCATACCTGAACATCTCCTCGAATCCGAGCTTTTCGGCTATGAAGGCGGTGCTTTTACCGGTGCGCGCAAAGAAGGCAAACCCGGTTATTTTGAACTTGCAACCGGCGGCACCCTGTTTCTGGACGAAATTGCCGAGCTTCCCCTAGGCTTGCAGGTAAAGCTTTTGAGGGTGTTGCAGAGTAAGGAGATAACCAGAGTGGGCGGAACCACTCCCTTTAGTGTGGATGTGCGCATTATCGCGGCTACCAACCGCGATCTGATGGAAATGGTTAAAAACAAAACTTTCCGTGGCGATCTCTATTACCGGCTCAATGTGCTCCCCATATATGTTCCCCCTCTAAGGGAGCGCAAAGATGACATTCCCAATCTAGTGGCTTATTTTATGAAGGCATTCAATCAGAAATACCATCTGACTAAAAGGGTATCTCCCGAAGTAGTTGATATTTTTATGGAGCACAGCTGGCCCGGCAACGTACGCGAGCTGGAAAACCTTATTGAGCGGCTGGTGGTCATTACCGCGGGTGATGTCATAACCGGGGACGATCTGCCCGCTCATCTGCTTCCCGAGGGTGTCCCCGATGCTGATAGCCCGGCTTCGCCAGTCTCGGTTTCGGCCATCATTCCTTTCAAGGATGCCGTTGAAAGCGTGGAAAAACAAATTCTCGAGCAGGCCTATGTCAAATACCGGAGCGCTCGTAAGATCGCTCGTGAATTACAGGTGGATGTATCAACAATTGTAAGAAAGGCGGCTAAATACGGTATTTCACCGCCCTCCAACAGCAAATAGCGGCGTTGCATTGGCGCAACAAGTGTTGCGGCAGTGCAGCATTGTCGAATCATCACTATTTTAGACGAACGTCATGGAATTAAATCATCCTTTATCGGGTTGTGTATTTGATTTTCTTGATTATAAAAATCAAGGAGGTCCTGTGCCTGACAACTTCTATAGCCGGTGTTGCATTAGCGCAACACCGGCTATTTTATTACGAACAACAGCAATAATTGGTATGCCATCAACTATAGCAGAGCAGGTGATATTATGCGCAGTAATTTGGACGGCCGCAGTCGATAGGTACGTATTTTGCATGTAACAGCATAATAGAATAAGTCTTTCGGGATAAAGACCGAGGTGAATATAAGTGAAACTCAAAGAAATTATGACTGCGGATCCCATCGTCGTAAGGGCTGACCGTTCCATCTGTGAAGTGATCCGGTTATTCATGGAGAATAAGATAGACGGGGTGCCGGTAGTAGACGAAGATGGCATATTGATTGGCCTGTTCACCAAAGGGCACATCTACAAGGCTATAAAACAGTCCTTAGACCTTCAATCCCCGGTCGTCGAGTTGATGACCCGTGAGGTTTTCACCGGGCAGCCCGACGATGATTTTGAGGATGTGGTCTCGCCGTCCGTACCACGCCTTCCGGTTGTGGATCAGGGCGGCAGGGTGGTGGGGATATTAACCCGGGGTGATATCGCCAACGCCTTCTTTAATTCTTACAAGAATATATCCAGTGAGCTGGATGCTATCATTGATTCCACTCACAATATGATCATATCAGTGGATGAGAATGGTATTATCAAGGTATTTAACCGCTCTGCCGAGCGTTTGCTGGGTTTGGGAGCGGAGGTGATCGGGGAGCACATTTTGGATGTATTGCCTAACAGCCGCCTTATGGAGGTCATGAAAACCGGCCAGGTTGAATTGATGCAGAAGATAACCTTGCGAGGGCGCGAGTTTGTCTCCAACCGCAGTCCGATAATCAAAGATAATAAGATTATTGGCGCGGTAGCGGTCTTGCAGGATCCTTCGGAACTGGAGAAGATCTCCAGGGAATTGCACTATGTTAAGGAACTCAATGAGGAGCTTGACGCCATTATCGAGTCCTCTTTTGACGGCCTTTATATAAGCGATGGGCAAGGCATTACCCTGCGCTTGAACAAAGCCTTCGAGATGATAAGCGGTATCAATGGGCATGAATTTCTCGGCCACAATGTGGATGACATCGAAAAGGAAGGCATTGTATCGGAATCGGTGACCAAATTGGTATTACAGCGGCGTGAACCGGTGACCATCATACAGAATTATAAGACCGGCAAGATTACCCTGGCGACTGGAAACCCGGTATTTGATAAGAATGGTGAGATATTCAGGGTGGTGTGTAATGTACGGGACATCACTGAACTCAATATATTGAATGAGAAGTTGGAACGGGCTCAGGGTTTGACCCAGCATTATGAAAGTGAATTGCGCTCCCTGCGCATGAGATACGCCGCCCCGGAGCGGTTGGTGGTCAATTCGCCTGAGATGCGAAAAATGCTTGATATGGTGGTGCGCATCGCCCAGGTGGAATCAACCATTCTGATAACCGGAGAAACCGGTACCGGCAAGGAACTGATCGCCCAGATCATTCACGAAAACAGCCCTTGTCATCAAGGGCCTTTTATTAAGGTGAACTGCGGCGCTATTCCCGAAACCCTACTGGAATCCGAGCTGTTCGGTTATGAAAATGGCGCCTTTACCGGCGCCAGAAAAGAGGGCAAACCGGGCTTTTTCCAATTGGCCTCGGGAGGAACCCTGTTTCTGGATGAAATAGGCGAGCTGCCCTTGGGACTGCAGGTAAAATTGCTGCGGGTATTGCAGAGCAAGGAGATCACCAGGGTGGGAGGCACAACGCCGATTCAGGTAGATGTGCGCATTGTGGCTGCAACCAACCGCGATTTAATGGAAATGGTACAAAACAAGCAGTTTCGCGGTGATTTATATTACCGCCTTAATGTACTGCCCATTTATGTGCCTCCATTAAGGGAGCGCAAGGATGATATTCCCAACCTGGTGGTGCATTTCGTGCAGATTTTCAATCAGAAATACCAGCTTACCAAACGCATTGCCCCGGAGGTAATCGAAATTTTTATGGAATATGACTGGCCGGGCAACGTAAGGGAACTGGAGAATCTGATCGAACGACTGATCGTTATTACCCCCGGTGACGTTGTGAACTGGCAGGATTTGCCGGTGCACATCACCAATGAGGCCCCGGCAGCCTTGTCTGATAATTCCTCGCAGATCACCGTGTCAGGCATTATTCCGCTCAAGGATGCGGTAGAAAGTGTGGAGAAGCAGATCCTGCAACAGGCCTATGCCAAATATCGTACTACGCGCCAAATGGCTGCAGAGCTTAAAGTGGACGCTTCCACAATCGTGCGCAAAGCGGCTAAATATGGGATCACTTCCGGGCAAATGATTTCCCCACGCTTGTTGCAATCCTGAAACAACTGCTGCGCGAATGCAACAGTTTTATCATAATCACGGCCAGATTACAGGAATATAGGGGCTTGCTGCCGGACAGGACCGCAACCCGAGCCGGGATAACAACCGCAGTAATGCAACACTGACAGTAATATAAATGAATAAAAAGGATTGGTAGATTTAGAGACCCGTTGCATCCATGCAACGGGTCTCTCGACTTTCTCCTTTCGTTTTGCTCTGCGAAAAATTATTGGTAGACCATGTATACCCGCATTGGCCGGGCTTGTGAGGCGGTCTCGCTTTGGCGATGGCATACAAGTTGCATTGATTAGGTTCAGGCAGGTAGTTTTACGACTCTCAGTTACCCAACTTTCCTCTTATGATTTTTTAATCGTATTGCCTGCCGGTGATAAATGTAGCGATAAGGGTTTATCACCGAAGGCAATACCCCCCTTTTTAAAATGACTGACTTATATAGATAAAAAGCCGCAGCCGTCAACAATTAAAAGCCAGTATCGCAAGCCGTTCATATATTGGCCTGACTGTCCGGGGGCCTATGGGCCCCGGCAGTTAGGGGTCAGCACCGGTGAAGACAGGATTCATCTTTTGAAATAGCGGCTGAAGTCAACCCAAAGGAGGGAGGGATGCAAATTTAGAGGTGGGGACGTTTTCCGCGTTTGTTATGAAAGCCAAACAGCTTGGTTAGAGACAGAATAGTCAAATGATGAGTAAAGGAGGCAACCAATTTGTCAGATTTTGTACAGAAATTAGAGATGAAAAGGGCTGATTATCCGAAAAAGGTGCCAATTACCGGCTTTGGGGAAAGAAAACCAGACTTCTCTGGAATGGGACGCAAGCTGGATAATCCATATGCCAAGCTGCGCGAGGTAGTGTGCGTGGCTGCGGCCCGTACTCCATACGGGGTATTTGGCGGCAAATTAAAAGAATATGATGCGCCGCAGTTAGGTGCATTGGCCATCAAAGAAGTCATGCGCCGCGTGGAAGGCAAGGTAAAAGGTGAAGACGTTGATTATGTCTACATGGGTGAGGTTGTTCCCGCCGGGGTGGGGCAGGTGCCCAGCCGTCAGGCTACTATACTGGCAGGGCTGCCGGAGTCAGTTCCTTCTATTACCATAAACAAGGTGTGTTCTTCCGGCATCAAAACCATTGACCTGGGTGTGCAGTTCATTAAATTAGGCCGCGGAGATATTGTCATCGCCGGTGGTATGGAAAGCATGACCAACTGCCCCTATTCTCTCCCTGATGAAAGATTTGGCGGCCGTATGGGGCTTCCCAATGGCAGGCTGGTAGACCTGATGGTGTATGACGGATTGTGGGATGCTTTCTACAACCGCCACATGGCTATTCATGGCTCAGAGGTATCCGATGAATTCGGTATTCCCAGAGAAGACATGGATTGGTGGGCATATCTGTCCCAGACCCGGGCTGTTGATGCTATGGAAGCTGGCCGCCTCGATGATGAGATCTTCCCGGTGGAAATCAAAAGAGGCAAAGAAGTCATGAGCAAAGACGAGGGACCTCGTCCTGGAACCACCATTGAGAACCTGGCCAAGCTGCCTCCGGTGTTCAACCACAAGAGTACGGTTACCGGCGGCCCGGGGAGTGTCACCGCAGGCAATGCACCGGGTGTCAATGACGGCGGTTCGGCAGTGATGCTGATGAGCCGTGAAAAAGCTGACGAACTCGGCTTAAAGCCGTTATTTACCATAATCGACTATGCCGAGGTCTCGCAGTGGACCAAGGATATCGCCACTGTTCCCGGCCTATCCATCAAGAAGGTTCTGGAACAAAACGGCCTCACCCCTGATGATATTACCCTGGTTGAAGCCAATGAGGCTTTTGCCGCCGTGGTTCTGGTAAGCTGCATGGGAATCCTGGGGATGAGTAAGGAAGACATGGTGGCCAAGGTAAATGTCAACGGCTCCGCCATTGCTTACGGTCATCCCATAGGCTCCAGCGGCGCCAGGATTCTTATGACTCTGGGATATGAATTAAAACGACGCGGCGGCGGCTACGGGGTGTGCGGCATTTGCTCCGGCCACGCTCAAGGCGATGCCATGCTGATCAAGGTTGAACCATAAATTTTAGTATCAGGCAATAAACATTGAAATATCAAGGGAGGCGAATTTTGTGGAGATTAAAAAGGTAATGGTTATAGGCGCTGGACAAATGGGCAACGGCATTGCCCAGGTATCAGCTCAGACCGGATGGGATACCGTCCTTTATGATATTAATATGGAACTGGTAGACAAAGGCTTGGCCAACATCGCTAAAAACCTTCAACGCGATGTATCCAAAGGCAAAAGAACCGAGGAAGACATGGCTGCCATAATGGGCAGGCTGAAACCCTCCACCACTCTGGACGATGCGGCCGATGCCGACCTGATTATTGAAGCCATTGTTGAGAATTTTGACATTAAGAAAAAGGTTTTCGAACAGCTGGATGCCATTGCGCCGGCCCACGCTATTCTGGCCACCAATACTTCCTCGCTGCCCATCACCCAAATCGCTGCCACCACTAAGCGGCCCGCCCAGGTCATCGGCATGCACTTTATGAATCCGGTTCCGGTCATGAAGCTGGTTGAGATCATCAGAGGCCTGGCCACCAGTGACGAAGTGTATCAGATCATCGAGGAAGCCTCGATCAAGATGGGCAAAGTGCCGGTATGGTGCAAAGACGTGCCCGGATTCGTATCCAACCGCGTCTTGCAGGTGATGATCAATGAAGCCCTGTGGGAGCTTTATGAAGGTGTAGCCCCGGCTGAAAACATCGACAATATCATGAAGCTGGGCATGAACCATCCTATGGGACCGTGCGCCCTGGCTGACCTCATCGGCCTGGATACCATCCTGTCAATTCTGAATGTAATGTACACCGGTTATGGTGATCCCAAATACCGGCCCTCCCCGCTGCTCAAGCAGTATGTTCAAGCTGGCTGGCTGGGTCGTAAAACCGGCAAAGGCATTTTCGATTACAGTAAATAGTCTTAACCCGGTAAAGAACTGATTAAATCTATTAAGCGAGGGGGGTAAAACGATGGAGTTTGCCAATGTGATACTTGAAAAACAAGATAAAATCGGAGTGCTCACCATCAATCGCCCCAAGGCCCTGAACGCCCTTAACAAGGATACCTTATTGGATATTAAGGCTGCAGTGGCATTGGTTCAGGAAGACCCTGAGATTGATGTCCTGGTCATTACCGGATCCGGCGATAAATCCTTTGTGGCCGGTGCGGATATCACTTACATGCTGGAGATGACGGCACTGGAAGGCCGCGAGTTCGGTATCCTGGGCAGCAGCATTTTTCGGCAGATTGAGACCATGTCTAAACCGGTGATAGCGGCTATAAACGGATTCTGTCTGGGTGGAGGATGCGAACTGGCTATGTCCTGCGACTTCCGCATCAGCTCGGATAAAGGCAAGTTCGGGCAGCCGGAGGTGGGCCTGGGGGTTACCCCCGGGTTCGGAGGCACACAGCGCTTGCCGCGCATCGTAGGCACCGGTATGGCGGCGGAATTGCTGTATAGCGGTGATGTAATCGATGCTGCCGAAGCCTTGCGCATCGGTCTGGTCAACCATGTGGTGCCTGCTGGTGAACTGATGGACTTTGTGATGGGTCTGGCCAAAAAGATCGCCAGCCGCGGACAGATCTCGGTGCGTTTGTGCAAAAAAGCTATGTATGAGGGCGTGCAGGTGGACATCGACCGCGGGCTTACCATTGAGGCTGATATCTTTGGCGTATGCTTCGCCACCGAAGAACAAAAAGAAGGCATGAAGGCTTTCGTGGAAAAACGCAAAGCCGTCTTCACGGGGAAATAAATGAGGAGGAGATGAACAATACATGGAGTTTTCACTGAGTGATGAATCATTAATGATGCGAGATATGTTTCGCAAATTCGCCAAAAATGAAGTTGAACCCTTGGCGGCGGAAATAGATAGGACTCATGAATTCCCGATGGTGACTTTCAAAAAAATGGCCGATCTGGGTCTGTGCGGTCTGCCTATTCCTGAAGAATGGGGCGGCGCCGGTGCAACCTATCTGGATTACGCTATTTTTGTAGAGGAATTGGCTAAAGTTTGCGCCTCCACTGCGGTCATCATGAGTGTGCATACCGGATTGGGATGTATGAGCACCTGGTTATATGGCACCGAAAGACTTAAGCAGAAATACCTGCGGGCTCTGGCTACTGGCGAAATCGTAGGGGCTTATGCCCTGACCGAACCCAATGCCGGGTCCGACGCGGCTTCCATCCGCTGCAAAGCCGAAGACAAAGGAGATCATTTTCTGGTCAACGGCAGCAAGATATTCATCACCAACGGCGGAGTGGCCACCACTTATTGCACTTTCGTAAAAACCGATCCCACTCAGGGACCGGGCCGAGGCATAACCTGTCTGGCTATTGAGAAAGACACTCCGGGTTTCACTATGAGCAAACCGGTAGCCAAGATGGGCATGAACGGTTCACCGACGGTGGAACTGTATTTCGAAGATGTTAAAGTTCCGAAAGAAAATATGCTGGGTGAGCAGAACAACGGGTTCCAGGTAGCCATGGGACTTCTGAACGGGGGACGCGTTACCATAGCGGCCCAGGGACTTGGCATAGGCGAGGGCGCTCTGGAATATACCGTTAACTATATCAAGGAGAGACAGCAGTTCGGCAAACCGCTGGCCGCCAATCAGGGCGTGCAGTTCATGGTAGCCGATATGGCCACGGCTCTGGATGCAGCTCAGCTTCTTGTCTATAGGGCCGCCTGGCTGAAAGACAACGGCCTCCCCCATGGAACAGAAGCCTCCATGGCCAAAAAATTCGCCACCGACACCAGCATGGAGGTCTGCACCAACTGTGTACAGCTGATGGGCGGATATGGTTACTGCAGCGAATTCCCCATCGAACGTATGATGAGAGACGTCAAGATCACCCAGATCTATGAAGGCTCCAACCAGATCCAGCGCATGATCATTGGCCGTGGAGTGATTGGAAAGTGGTAGGATACAGATTTCCCGCCCCGCGCTTGCGGGGCGGGAAAACCCCATAAGGCTGCCAACGGCGTGTTGATACTTAGAGATTTACGACCAGTAGAGGAGAGATTTGACGACAAGGAGGAGGTACTTTAATGGGTAAACCACAAAAAGTCACATTGAAAGAAGCGGTTGCTTTAATCAACGACGGGGATTTCCTAACCTTCAGTGGTTTCACCATCTGGCGGCGGCCAATGGCCTTCGTCTATGAGATGGTTCGCCAGGGTAAGAAAGACCTGCATTTGTTTGAAGTAAACGGCGGCACTCACACCGAGGTTCTGGCCGGCGCCGGGTGTATTAAGATGTGGGAATCTTGCTGGGTTGGTCATGAGCTGTATGGGAAATTGGGTGAAGCGGTTGCCCGGGGCCAGATTGAAGGATCAATTATAGTGGAGGATTACAGCCATGCCCAGTGCGTGGCACGTTTGCTGGCCGGCGCCTATGGCCTGCCCTTTTTCCCCACTGCCCTTTCCATGGGCACGGACATCTTGAATCCCAAGTTTGATAATTTGAAGAAAGCCGGGCTGCGTGACGGGTCTAATCCCAAGATTCCAATGATAAAATACGACATCATTCAAGACAAAATGTACAATAAGGGTGACATCTTGTTGATGCCTGCGGCCAATCCCGATTGGGCCATAATATATGCCTCTCAAGTCGGCGATGAAGGTACAGTGCGGATGTTTGCCCAGCGCTATGTTGACATGGAAGCCATTAAAGCAGCTGACAAGGTTATTGTCATCGCTGAGGAAATCGTTCCGGACTCCTATCTCCGCCAGGAACCGGAAAAGAATATGGCCACGGGATACGCGATTGATTATGTGGTTGAACTGCCTTGGTCGGCCCACCCCACTGGATCACAGTTCTACTACGATGTAGACGCTGATTTCATCAAGGCCTTTTACACTGCCTCCAAGAGCAAGGAGACCTTTGACCAATGGGCTGCGGAATGGATATTTGGAGTCGCTTCTCATGAGGAATACATTGAGAAATTGGGCGTTAACCGCTTGACGAAGCTGAAAGCCAACTCAGTCTTAGGTTACTCAACAGCGGTGAAAAGGGGGACGAGATAAATGGCGAAAAACTATGCTACCAATTACAAACCGGTTGATCTATTAGCAGTTGCGGCTGCCAGAGAGGTAAATGATGGCGACGTAGTTTTCGCCGGCACCGGCCTGCCCATGCTGGCTATCCTGCTTGCTCAGGTGACTGATAAACCCAACGCGGTATGTATTTATGAAGCAGGCAGCGTAGATGGCAGGGCTTTGGATTTACCCGCTTCTGTGGGTGACTCCCGCTGCGCCTGGCAGGCATCCATTGCAGCCGGCTTGACTGAAGCTTTTTATGGCCAGCTTCATTGCGGTTATGTGGATCTTGGCTTCTTAGGCGGGGCTGAAATCGACCAGTATGGCAATGTCAACACTACCGTGGTGGGTGATTATTCGGCTCCTTCGAAGCGTTTCACTGGCAGCGGCGGCAACCCCGATATTAATTCCTTTGCCAAGAGAACCGTATTCATCATGGTTCAGGAAAAACGCAGGTTTAAAGAACACGTTGATTACATCACTTCGCCGGGTTGGCGGCTCCCTAAGTGGCCTTCTGGAGAATTCGTACACCGCAGAGAAGTGTTCGGCAAATTTGCCGAAGGCGGCCCCACTGCTGTCATAACCAACATGGGCGTGTTCCGCTTCGATGAGAACGGAGTTATTTACCTGGATACGGTTCATCCTGGATTTACCGCCGAGCAAGTCAAAGACAACTGCAGTTTTGACCTCAATATTTCGAGATGCAAAGGTGAAACTGAAAAACCGACCGAGGAAGAAATTTATCTGCTCTACAACAGGGTGGACCCAGAGGGTATCTTCCTTCCCTAACCCTTCAAAATAATTATTGCGCAGGGGCTATTTCGAGAGGAATAGCCCCTTTGCCTGTTGAGCCGGGGGACAAAAGGGGGCGTTCCTTTTTTGTCCCCCGACACGTAAACCCCATGGTTACCCTACATGTAGAATCAACCTTGGGTTATAATGAAAAAGGTTTAAGTCGATTAAAGGAGTTAAAATTAACCATGTCTGCTATCGAAAAAGTCAAAGAATATCTCTACAGCAAAGATCCATCAATAAAGGTGATTGAGTTTGATCAGGATACCAGCACTTCTTTTCTGGCAGCCCAGGCTCTTGGAACCGAAGTGGCGCAGATCGCCAAATCCATTCTGCTTAAAGATAAGAAAGGCGAGTACCTGCTGGTGGTCTCCACCGGCGATGCCCGGATCGACAACAAAAAAGTGAAGCAGATAAGCTCCTCACGGCTGCGAATGGCAGCCCCTGATGAGGTTCTGGAGGTCACTGGTTTTCCAGTCGGAGGAGTGTGCCCTTTTGCTATGAAATCTGATTTGCCTATCTATTTGGATGACAGTCTGAAGCGTTTCCCGGTAGTCTACGCTGCGGCCGGTACGCCCAATACCGCAGTGCCGGTGAGCTGTGAGCAATTGACCGCCATCACCGGGGGAACCTGGTGTGACGTTACCATGGTGCTATAAGCATGACGGAGAAAGTTGCAATGCCTAATTTTGTCCACTTGCATAATCATACCGAATACAGCCTGTTAGATGGAGCTTGCCGCATTAAAGACCTGGTGGCCCAGGCCAAAGAATTGGATATGCCGGCACTGGCCATCACCGATCACGGAGTGTTGTACGGGGCGGTGGATTTCTATCGTGAGGCTAAAAAACAAGGAATTAAACCGATTATCGGCTGCGAGGTTTATGTGGCTCCCCGCAGCCGGCTTGACAGAGAGGCCCGCCTGGACGCCAATCAATACCATTTGGTTTTATTGTGCCGGGATGAAACTGGTTACCGCAACCTGGTGCAGATGGTCACCAGGGCCTATCTGGAAGGCTTTTATTATAAGCCGCGGGTTGACCATGAACTATTACAGCAATACAGTGAAGGCTTAATAGCCTTATCGGCCTGTGTGGGCGGGGAGATTCCCCAGCTAATTCTGGCGGGAAGGCATACTGAGGCTGCAGAGCTGGCTTTAAAATATCAGTCCTGGTTTGGCAGGAACTGCTTTTACCTGGAGATTCAAAACCATGGCATGCCTGAGGAACAAATAGTCAATAAAACCCTGGCAGATATCAGCCGGCAGACCGGAATCCCGCTGGTAGCCACCAATGATGTGCATTATATCAGGAAGAAAGATGCCCGGGTACATGATGTCTTATTATGTATACAAACAGGAACGGCAGTGACCAATGAACAGCGCCTGCGTTTCCCGGGAAGTGAGTTTTATCTTAAATCCGGGCAGGAAATGACGGAATTATTTGCAGCCCAGCCAGATGCCATCGCCAATACCATGGCCATCGCCGACTGCTGCAATTTCGACTTTCAATTCGGGACCTTTCATCTACCTTATTATAATATTCCAGATGGATCGACCCCGGAGGATTACCTGGCGGCATTAAGCCGGGAGCGCTTTCAGCAAAAGTATCCTTCGCCAGCTCCGGAGACTGTGGAGCGTTTGGAATATGAGATCCGGGTTATCAATGAAATGGGTTTTGCCGCCTATTTTTTAATCGTGCAGGATCTGGTCAATTGGGCTAAAAACAATGGGGTGCCTGTAGGACCGGGCCGCGGTTCCGCAGCAGGCAGCCTGGTGTCCTATGTTCTGGGAATCACCACCGTCGATCCGCTGGCCTATGGCCTCTTGTTCGAACGTTTTCTTAATCCGGAGAGGGTGAGCATGCCCGATATAGATATTGACTTCTGTTTCGAGAAACGGGATCGGGTGATTGGCTATATTGTAGAAAAATACGGCGCCGACAAGGTGGCGCAGATCATCACTTTCGGCACTATGGCCGCGCGCGCGGCTATCCGTGACGTAGGGCGGGCGCTAGATATCCCTTATGGGGAAGTGGATCGGATCGCCAAAATGATCCCTGCCGAACTGGGAGTCACCATCGATAAAGCCCTGCAGGTGTCGGCAGATCTGGTCAAGGCTTTTCAAAGTGATTACAATACCCAGCAGATCATAGACACAGCCAGAGCCCTGGAAGGAATGCCCCGGCATGCTTCCATACATGCCGCCGGGGTGGTTATCGGCAAGGAAAGCTTAAGCGCCCTCCTGCCTCTGCAAAAGACCCCGGAAGGTCATACCGTGACTCAATTTACCAAGGAAACAGTAGAAGATATCGGGCTCTTAAAAATGGACATTTTGGGACTGCGCACCTTGACGGTAATTGACCGTGCGGTGGAGATCATCAAGCATACCAAAAAGGTCGAACTGGATATGGACCGACTGCCTTTGGATGATCCCCAGGTATATAGGCTATTATCCAGGGGGGACACCATAGGGGTGTTCCAGCTTGAAAGCGATGGCCTCAGGCGCATTCTGAAAGATTTAGCCCCCAGCCGTTTCCAGGATTTAATCGCCGTTATCGCCTTGTACCGGCCGGGTCCCTTAGGGAGCGGAATGGTCGAGGACTTTATAAATTGTAAGCATCGCCGTCAGGAGATCCAATATTTAGACCCGCGTTTGGAGGATATCCTGAAAGAAACCTATGGGGTGATACTTTATCAGGAACAGGTGATGCAGATCGCCAGTGTCCTGGCCAATTTCTCCATGGGGGAAGCCGACGTATTACGCCGGGCTATGGGCAAGAAGAAGCCCGAGGAGCTGAAAGCCCAGCGGGACAAATTCGTCTGTGGCGCGCGAATCAATGAAATCGAACCGCAGGTGGCCCAACACCTGTTCGATCTTATGGAAAGCTTTGCCGGCTACGGTTTCAATAAAAGCCATTCTGCGGCTTATGCCATGATTTCATACCAGACCGCCTATTTAAAAACTCATTTCCCCATAGAGTATATGTGTGCTTTTTTAACCAGCATAATCGACAGCCAGGATAAAGTGGTTTACTATTTGCGCGAATGCCAGCGAATGGGAATAAAGATCCTGCCTCCGGACATCAACCAGAGCTTTGAAAACTTCACCGTGACTGCGGGAGGTATTCGCTTCGGATTGGGAGCCATCAAAAACGTAGGTATTAACGCGGTCAAAAATGTGGTCAGGGTTCGCAAGCAGCAGCCTTTTTCATCGCTGTTTGACTTCTGCAAGCGTATCGACCTGACTCAGATCAATAAGCGCATGCTGGAGAACCTCATTGTTGCGGGATGCTTTGACAGCGTTGGGATTAGCCGCAAAGAGGCCCTGTCAATTATGGATGAGTGCATGGAAATAGCGGCTCAGCTCAAACTGGATCATGCCAGCCGGCAGATGTCTTTGTTCGCGCCCAGTGAGACCATGGTCGATGAACCATCTCCGGTCGTAAAAGGCGAGATGTCGGTTAAAGAACGCCTGACCCGGGAAAAAGAGGTCTTGGGTTTCTACGTCTCAGCTAATCCCCTGGATGAGTACAGCGAACTATTGCCTTTGCTGATAAGTCATCAGGTCGCTGACCTGCCCGGCCTGAAAGATGATTCCTATGTGCGTTTGGCCGGCATGGTCTTGCATCTTGCCCGCCGCACCAGCCGCAAAGGGGATCTCTATGCCCAGTTTTTTTTGGAGGATTTGAGCGGACGCATAGAAGTCCTGGCATTTCCTTCGGCATTAAGGCAGAATATGGATGTCCTCCAGGCTGATGCCGGACTCGTAATTGAGGGATATTATGACCATCGGGAAGAAACCCCCAAAATAGTTATGCGCAAGGCATTTAAGCTGGAGTCCGGTATTAGCGAGATGCATATCGGGTTAAACGGCGATCAGATTGCTGCAAGCAAAAAGCAGTTATTGGCCAGACTCAAACAGCATCCGGGTGGAATCCCGGTGGTTTTGGATATGCCGGGGAAAAGAGTGGTGCTCAATGATGAATTCCGGGTTGAAGCCAACCTGGGTTTTAAACAATCACTGTTGGAGATCGCCGGAGTGCGGCATTCCTGGTATGTATAGCCACCGCTTGATAATCCGGTCACAGTAGGAGGGACAGTGCATGAATGATGGCTACATCGGACAAGACTATATTATCATTAAGGCTCTGGAAAATGGCGTTACCATTATCGGATTGACCCGAGGGCGGGAGACCAAATTTCATCACACCGAAAAACTCGATAAAGGCGAAGTTATGATTTTCCAGTTCACAGAGCACACGTCAGCAGTCAAAGTGCGTGGAAAGGCAGAGGTTTCCCACCGCTACGGGACGACCAACAGCGAGGGGGGCGCTGCCGGTAAAAGTAATCCCAAAGCTTGATCCCGGCCTCTTGTTACTAAACTTGACTGCTGTACTATCACCATCCGTATTAGCAGCAAGGAGGGCTCTTCTTGAAACGCATAGCTGTATTAACCAGTGGCGGGGATGCTCCGGGCATGAATGCCGCTATAAGAGCAGTAGTCAGAACAGCTATCTATGAGGGCATGGATGTCTACGGCGTATATCGGGGATTTGAAGGGTTGATGTCAGGTCAATTTGGAAAGATGTCTCCCGGCTCAGTGGCTGATATTATTCATCGCGGCGGCACCATTCTGCATACCTCGCGCTCCAAGGATTTTATGCTCAATGAAGGGCGGGACCGGGCCCGGGAACATCTGAACCGTCTGGGAATTGACAGTTTGGTCATTATCGGCGGAAATGGCAGTCTGCGCGGGGGCTATGAGCTGTCCGGCGAAAGCGAAGGACTGCAGGTGATAGGCATACCCGCAACCATTGATAATGATGTGGTCTACACCCGTTCCATCGGGTATGATACGGCTGTAAATACCGTTTTAAGCGCCATCAATAATATTCGTGACACCGCTACCAGTCACGGCCGGGTCTTCATCATCGAGGTTATGGGAAGGCGCTGCGGGGAAATCGCCCTGGCCTCAGGGGTGGGAGGTGGCGCCGAGTCCATCCTTATTCCTGAAATAGAACCGGATATCGGGCAGGTCATAGAAAAAATCAAAAGCGGAACCGACCGCGGCAAATTGCACAGCATTATTATTGTGGCTGAGGGGGTTTATCCGATTATGAAGTTGAGAGAGGAGATTTTGGCCGCGACTGGTCGAGACACCCGGATCAGCATTTT
>NZ_DCEA01000071.1:65215-81939 GCF_002316705.1 Syntrophomonas sp. UBA1041 | reverse complement strand
CGTGCAGCGGGGCGGCACCCCGACGGCTGTTGACCGGATCCTGGCTTCTTACATGGGCAAGGCCGCGATTGATGCCATCATGCGCGGCAAATCCAATGTCATGGTGGCCGGACAGGATGACCGCTTTTATACCATCCCTTTAGGGGAGGTTATAAACGGACACAAGACGCCTGAACTGGGAATGTTTGAGATTGCGCGGGTATTATCGACTTAAAAACCGGTTTGCATAAGGGAGGCTAGCAATTGCGCAAGACGAAAATAATCTGCACCGTCGGCCCGGCCAGCGAAGCGGTCGAGGTGCTGCAAAAAATGATCAGAGCGGGCATGAACGTAGCCCGATTAAATTTCTCCCACGGCACCCATAGCGAACATAGGCAGCGGGTGGACAATATTCGCGCTGCCGCTAAAGCATCCGGCGCAACTGTAGCTATTATGCTGGACACCAAAGGACCGGAGATTCGAACCGGTACTCTGCGACAAGGCCTGATAAATCTCAAAGCCGGGGATGTGTTTACCCTTACCACTCGTGAAGTGCCCGGCGATGAAAAACAGGTCATGGTCAGCTACCCCAATTTGCCGGCTGAAATGAGTAAAGGGGACTGCATTCTCCTGGCAGACGGTTTGATCAGCCTGCAAGTCGAGGAGACCACCGGTACGGACATCGTCTGCCGGGTCTTAAACGGCGGGGAATTAGGCGAGCGCAAAGGGATAAATGTGCCCGGGGTCAGGGTTAACCTTCCTTTTTTAAGTGAAAAGGACCGGCAGGATATTGAGTTTGCCATTAAACATCAGCTTGACTTTATTGCCGCTTCTTTTGCGCGTTCAGCGGAGGATATCCTGGAGATACGGCGCATACTGGAAGAAAATCATGCTGATATAGATATTATTGCCAAGATTGAAAGTCAGGAAGGGGTCGACAATCTAGAAGGCATTATAAAGGTTGTTGACGGGATGATGGTGGCTCGCGGAGATCTGGGGGTGGAGATTCCGGCCGAAGAAGTGCCGCTGGTGCAGAAGCAGATTATCAAGCAATGCATTGCTGCCGGCAAGACGGTTATCATCGCCACCCAGATGCTGGAGTCGATGATAAACAATCCCCGACCCACCCGGGCTGAGGTTTCAGATGTGGCCAACGCAATATTCGATGGCGCCGATGCCATCATGCTCTCCGGGGAAACCGCGGCAGGTAAATACCCGGTGCAGGTGGTCGAAACCATGGCGCGTGTCGCCCGCCGGGCTGAAGATGTCTTGCCATATGAGGATTTTTTGCGGGAAAAGCGTTTTTTAGGCACTTCCACAGTGGCCGATGCCATCAGTTACGCCACCTGCACCACCGCCATGAATCTGGATGCGTCGGCTATTCTGAGCGCCACACACACCGGCCACACCGCCAGGCTGATATCGAAATACCGGCCCCAGGCTACCATCGTGGCCGCTACTCCCAAACCCCGCATTCTGAACAAACTGGCTCTGGTATGGGGGGTATATCCGACCCTGATAGCGGGCAGCTCCAGCACTGACGAGCTGTTTGAGCAGTCGGTTCAGGCCGCCTTACAAGGAAGTTATATCAAACATGGTGACCTGGTGGTCTTGACCGCCGGCATTCCGGCAGGCACCCCTGGAGGAACTAATCTACTGAAGGTTTATGTGGTGGGAGACATTGTGGCTCGGGGCAGCGGAATCGGGCACGAACCTGTTATGGGGCGTGCAGTGGTGATTCAGAATGATCATGACCTGCACCGTCTGGTGGAAGGTGATATTGTAGTCTTAGCCCATGCAAACAGCAGCCTGGTGCCATACCTTGACAGAATAAAGGCTATTATAACCGAAGCCGGGGGGCTTACATCTGACGCTGCGATTATGGGATTGAACTATAAAATACCGGTGGTGGTTGGAGTGCAGGATGCCACCCAAGTGCTTAAAGACGGGATGTTAATTACCGTGGATACCCCTCGCGGCGCCATATACCGGGGTTTCGCCCGGGTGAAATAATGGGTCTTTAGCATTCTTTTACTATTTGTGATAGGCTTCTACACTTGTGAAAAAATATTCAAAAAGAAGGATTTTGGAAAAGTGATGTAGAAGGAATTATCACGCCACAAATATATATATATTAGGAGGGAATTGGGAATGAAAATTATGGTTTTGGGTGCTGGGACAATGGGTGCCGGTATTGTGCAGACTGCCGCTCAGGCTGGCCACACAGTAATTGTGCGCGACATTAAGCAGGAATTTGTAGACAAAGGTATTGCCGGTATTGACAAACTGTTGGGCAAGAACGTAGACAAAGGCAAAATGAGCGCAGAGGACAAAGCTGCGGTTATGGGCAGAATCAGTGGCACCGTTGACATGGCTGCCGCGGCTGATTGCGATCTGGTCATTGAAGCTGCTCTGGAAGTTATGGATATTAAAAAGACCATCTTCAAAGAACTGGATGAGATCTGCAAACCCGAATGTATTCTGGCCTCCAACACATCCGCATTGAGCGTGACCGAAATAGCTGCCGCTACAGGCAGAGCCGACAAAGTTATCGGCATGCACTTCTTCAATCCGGTACCGGCCATGAAACTGGTTGAAGTCATCCGCGGCGCCAACACCAGCCAGGCTACCTATGACTTCATCAAAGACCTTTCCGTTCAGATGGGCAAAGCCCCGGTAGAAATCAATGAAGCCCCTGGCTTTGTGGTAAACCGCCTCTTGATCCCCATGCTGAATGAAGGTATGTATGCTTTAATGGAAGGCGTAGCCAATGAGGCTGACATCGACACCTCCATGAAGTTTGGCGCCGGGCATCCCATGGGACCGCTGGCCCTGGCTGACATGATCGGTCTGGACATCTGCCTGAAGATCATGGAAACCCTTTACAAAGAATTTGGTGATCCCAAATATCGCCCCTGTCCGCTGTTGGTTAAATATGTTCGCGCAGGCAAACTGGGCCGCAAGACCGGCGAGGGATTCTTCAAATACTAGAATTCATTCTATTCGGAAATCATTACGGAGCCAACCAGCGGTTGGCTCCGTTATTTCATGTCAAAGGACGGGGTTGGCGACCCAGCTAGTTCAGGCTGGCCTGGCGGGTTGTATTATCGACTTTGAGAAGTTTGGCTTCTTCCATTATGAAGTGAAGTGTTTTGGAATCCAACAAACCGGTGGCGTCCAGGGCGTGCTTTTGCTGAAACCCTTTTATAAATGCAGATAAGTCGGCTTCGTCAGTCATGCCCAGGCTTTTAAGCATTTCTATAATCTGCTTCTTTTCTGCTGATGTAATTACCATTACATCAGCGCTGGATACCGGACTGCCCCCATAGATTGCCGAGGTTGCGGGGGAATTGGCTTCGGTATCTGCTTTAACCGCTTCTGCAGGCTGCCCCTGCACAATCATCTGCTGACTCTGGGATTTTTCAGTCTGATTCAATATATAGGGGAAGTTAGCGGCCACCCCAAGAGTGGAGCCGGTAACAATCGCCGCCGTGATGACCAATGTTAGAAATATGTGATGTTCCAATCGCATTTATATGCCTCCATGACTATTGCGCATTTTAATTGTACAACAGTCATGAATTTATTTCAATAGGCTAACAATATAGTGCTATAGTCCCCATAATTATGACTGACTAGCAGGAGGGGCCTGAACTTGCTGAGGTTGGTTGTCAAGCTGACCCAATTTCTGCCTGGTTACGGCAACCAGGAGCAGCAGACCGGGGATGAGGTACTCGGTGAATAATGCCAATCCCGGGAAGGAATCACCGACATGGCTGAACAGATCAGTAGCACTGGGATAAAATACCTGTGATAAAATTAAGAGCAACATCGCAACCGGTAGGATTAAAGCCCGGTTGGAGTTGAATCCGCATAGCTGGGATAAACCTATAGTAAGTGCAAACTGACCCAGGGTGACTTTACCCCAGAAAATCAGGATCCAGGTTGTGGCAAGGACGATTTTAATTCCGGTGGCCTCTAAATAATCGCCCAGCGAAAATATCGAAAAATAACTCCTGGCCGTAGTCTCGACGCCCATAATGGTGATGCACAATACTATGGTTAAAGAGATAAAAATAGTAAGCAGGACCAAGGCGATAATCCCGCCTGCCAGGGCATCGCGCCGGCTGTGGACATAGGGAAAAAGAATCACCAGAAATAGCATTTCTCCTTTAAAAGCATGGGACAAAAGTCCGCTTTTAAGAATCGCGCTCAGACCAGATTCTCCGACCGGCTGCAGGATGGAGAGATTTACCATCGGTGCAGCCATAAATACGGCTGCTGCGAAAAAGACCACTGTGATGAGCCATACATACCATATACTGCGGCTGATACACTCGATTCCATAAGATACCGCGTAGGTGGTAGCTATTAATAGCAGCAACCCCACCGCTAACTCCGGGGTCAGCCGAAAGATGCCGATCCCAAACAATAGGGCCAGAGCTTCGGCCAACACTGTCACCGTAAACCACAGGAAAAAAAGTATATAGCCAAACCCGATCAATTTACCCATAAATTTGCCCATGATCAAAGGAAGGTACTCGATAAAGCCCTTATCCGGGAAGATACTTCCCAGCCAGCAGCATACAAAAATGACATATAAGCCCAGCAAAAATGAAGTAAACGGTGTAATCCAGGCATCATGCCGGGCCGTATCAACAGTTATATAAGGAGTGAACAAAACCGAGGTAGTCCCTACGAGGGTCACCAGTATGGCGACTATGGTATAAGCACCGATTTTATATGTACTGCTTTCTTTCAATACCATTTCCTCCTGAAACGAATTAGCCGAATAAACCCTCCAAGTAATGAGTAACCGGCGTAAACATGATCTCAACCCCTTCTTTTAAAGTTGGCAGTTGCCAATCCTGCATAAAAGCTATACCGTACACCAGGCTTATAAGCAAAAGGCCGGCTGTCACAAACAATTCTCCCCAGTATTTCCGATGAGCCAGGTAAGAAATCTCAATAAAGGCTATTATAAGCAACAATACTATATAGAAATAGATCAAAAACAATCCTCCCTTGAGGTTTATGGTTCGGTCTCAAAATCTATCGGTCGGGATGTCAGATTGGTAAGTCTGATGGTAGTATTCACTTCGAGGTTTACCGGTATCTCAGGGAAAACCTCGTCCCAGTCCGGTCTCATCTGTTGCCATAGTTCCGGGTATTTGTGGTGAATAGCCTGGCCAAAGCCAAAAGGATCTACCTGCATTTGCTTTTGGGCTTTATCAAGGGCCGATTGAACCTCTCTGATTACCGCCTGATTCTGGGCCTCCTCAATTTTTTGAATATCTTCGGTGTCATCCATGGGAAAACTGCGGGTCACTTCTTGAACCACGGTTTCCGCATCAATCTTGACATTCACTATTATTTGGCCATTTTCCAGCACAGGTGTTACTTTGGTATGGGTCCTATATATTTCTGTTGCTGCCATCCCGTTCTCAACACCGGGCAGGGAAAACTTTATTATGCCTTGTTTTACCTCGTTTCGCAGCCATAACAGGCCGCGGCTCTCCTGCTGGTTAAGCCATCCCACCATTTTGTCATTTTTAAACAAAGCCGTTCCATTAATAGCTAGCCTATTAGCAGGCTCAGGGACCTGGCCGTCGAGTATCCCATGTCCGGCTTCAACCGGCCGGGAAGGATTGGGGGTAGCCTCGAGGACGGCGGTAAAGGGCTGTTCGGAGGTGCACTCCAGCGTTCTAATAAATTCTCCCAATCTAAGGGGCGCATAAGAGGAAACAACGTCCTGGTGCTCCAATACATTACTGACCCGCAGGGTAGGAATCGGTGAAATAACTCCCGGAGTATCCATCAGGCTTGCCATGTCTTTGCCGCGCCCCACCAGGAGCCAGATATTGGGTTTAAACTGAGGATCGCGGCTTATATAATCGGAGATTTCCGTAATACCACGTTCGCGGGCGAATTCTTCAGATACGATTAGAACTTCGGTATGGGCAAAAAAACGCCGGGCTACAGTTTCCTGAGGAAGCTGTTTGACAGCATCATAAACGGAATCCGCCTCTATCACCTGATTGCGGTAGGGCTTTTGAAAAGTTATGGTATTCTCTCCGCTGCCTCCGCCGCCCCCGCCGCCCTGTATCGAAGTATTGATGTATTGAAACACCACCCTTATCCGATTATTGCCGGCCGACTCGATGGCGATACCATGCACAATCCCCAATTCCTCAACCTCGCGCCGATCCCAGCAACCGGTTAAGAGCAGGCTTGCACAGAGCAGCAAGATAAGGACGACGGATTGTTTAATCATGTCTGCTTCCTCCCACCATTATTGCTGCCCTGCTGAGGGCCTGGTTTCAAGCCGGGAGCCATGCGGGTAGGGTTGAGCTGTCCGTACTCCCGCGGCCGCATATTCATTTTCCACTGTGGAGCGCGCACCAGTATATCCTTTAAATCTTTGGTCTGCAGAGGGGCCAGGGGGGATAGATAAGGGACGCTAAAAGAACGTAAGTTGACAGTATGGATCACCAGCAGGATAAAACCGATTGACACCCCGAACAGGCCGAAGGCGCCTGCCAACAGCATCAAGGGAAAACGAAATAAGCGGATGGTTATGCCCAGACTATATGAAGGTATGGTAAAAGAGGCGATCCCGGTGGCCGCCACAACTATAACCATCAATGGGGACACAATGCCCGCAGTTACCGCCGACTGGCCGATGACCAGGGCTCCTGCGATGCTCACCGCCTGGCCGATAGCCCGGGGCAGGCGTACCCCGGCCTCCCGCAATACTTCGAATATAAACTCCATCATCAACGCCTCTATCAGCGTAGAGAACGGCAAGCCCTGGCGATAGGCCGATATGCTTACCAGGAGGCGGGTGGGGATCATTTCCTGGTGAAAGGTGGTTATAGCGATATATAGAGAAGGAAGAAAAAGTGAAATCCCGAAAGATATCCAGCGCACATGGCGCAAAGCAGTACTTAATATGTAGCGCTCATAGTGATCTTCAGGCGAATTGATAAAGGAGGCCAACTGCGCTGGCATGATTAAGGCAAAAGGACTGCCGTCGCAGAGGATGGCCACTTGTCCTTCCAATAAGGACCCAGCTACCCTATCCGGCCTTTCAGTATGGTGCATCTGCGGAAAGGGTGAAAAGGGGTGATCTTCGATCAGTTCCTCCAGATAACCGCTTTCCAAAACGCCATCTATATCGATACGCTGCAGGCGTTGTTTGACTTCGTTGACCAGATCAGGGGCGGCTATGCCCTCGATATAGACCAGGGCAACATCGGTAGCTGTGATCCTTCCTATAGGCATAGTTGAAAACCTCAGCCGGGGATGCTTAATGCGCCGGCGGATCATGGTCATATTGGTTTTCAAGGTTTCATTAAAGCCTTCTCTGGGTCCTCTGACCAGCACTTCGGAAGGGGGCTCGCTGATGGCCCGCTCGGCGTGCGCCTTGATGTCGATGAGGAAGGCTGCATTCAGGCCTTCTACCAGTAATATAACCTCTCCTGACAGCACACTGGCAACCAACTGTTTTATATTGCATGATTCACATACATTTGAGGCGGTAAGGACGGAATTCAGGATATCATCTCGAATACTGCTTTTGCCGGCTTTCAAATCACCCTGTTTTGTAAAGAGCATCAGAGACTTGATGATGTCCTCATTTAGAACTGGCGTGTCCACCAAACCCTCGATATAGACGATGCAGGCCGGGTTATTCGGGCTTGGTCCCAAGCGGATACGGCGGTATATTATATCTACCTGCTCACCCAGAATTGATTTCAGCTGCTGAATATTTTCATCAAGATGGAGGCTTACCGGCGTATCAGGCAGAGCCCCCGTATATACGGGTACATTAGCAGTATTGGCATTGGCGCCTTCAGCAGGGGAGTTATTAGGGGATATTCCTTTTTTGGCTAACCATTGGAACCATTTCATGATAAATGCGTCTCTCCCAGTAATAGTCAGTCTTATTATTTTGAAAAAGACCCGTTTTCATGCAGGAAAGGAAAGGAGAGGCCACATATTTTGCCGTATTCGTGACTCGTTACGTTGTTTGAGGAGAGATTTGTCATTGTTAGCTAACGATAGATTTCGATTAATAGTCAGTTATGAAACGTTACGATTGGTGTAGTTGCAAAAATTGTTGACAGTTTTCGTATTATATCATGTTATGTAGTGTTATGTTATGTTATACTATAATCGGTTGAAATAATATATCAGAAGTCAGAGATTCCATGCCAATCACTCTTAATAGTTGTCTGCCCACCGTAACACTAAATTGGTCAACGGACATCTCTTAATTTGAAATTAGAGTCCCTTCTGTCTGTTGGGGAGACTATCTCCATTTTATTACAGAACTTCATCAGAACCTGAAAAGTGGGGCTGCAAGTTGGAAGTTAACCGGGATGAATCTTTAGTTAATACACCCGCCGACAATGATAAGTTAATCATTGCCGGCTCAGGAAATGTTGCTTGGAACATTTATAAAATCGCGGCTATTCTGGGCTACCGGATAACTGTAATTGACCACAGAGCTATAACGCTTACCCGGGAAAGATTTCCTGAAGCCAGCGAACTGTTGTGGGGAGACGTTGTCGCGTTGCTGAGAGCTTGTGATATTGACGAGACCACTAGCATTGTATTAGCTACGTATAACCATGAATTTGATCCCCCAGCATTGCATGCGGTAATCAAATCGCCAGCCAGATACATAGGAATTTTAGGCAACAAACGTAAGGTAACCGCCTATTTTAGCCAACTGAAAATTTCGGGGATTGCGGATGAACTTCTCGAACGGGTTCATTTACCTATTGGCCTTGATATCGGAGGACAGACGGCGGCAGAAATAGCCTTGGCGACTGTAGCTGAAATACAAGCTGTTAAATACCGGCGTTGCGGAGGATTTATTTCTGTAAAACGAAAAAGTGAGGTTTTTGAAAAACATGACGAATTGTTTTGAGCGGGATATTGAAAATGCCCATAGATTCCATGGGCACATATGCCACGGTATTGTATTCGGGGTCAGAATGGCTCGTGCCGGGCTTAATTACCTGGGCATCGACGATCCTTTGCGGAACCGGGATTTTCTGGTTTATGTGGAAGCGGATCGCTGCGTGGCAGATGCGGTATCTTCGGTTACCGGCTGCTCTCTTGGGAAACGGCGCCTAAAATGGATGGATTACGGGAAAATGGCGGCTACATTTATAGATATGAACAGTCATGAGGGGATTAGAATCGCAGTAGCAGCCAAACAAAATGCCCCTGAAAACGGTGACATTGTCGCCTTTTGGAACGCCATTCCGGACGAGGAATTATTCAAAGTCGAAGCTGTAAGAGTCAATCTGAAACCGGAAGACCTTCCCGGCAAGCCTTTAAGTCGGGTTAAATGTGAGAGATGCGGAGAAAGTGTCATGGATAGCAGGGAGATACTGCTGGGCGGCCGGATCTTGTGCCGGGCCTGCGCTAATGGCGCATATTACGAAAAGCTATAGACAATGAGGGAATCGCCGTGTGGGAAATCTATAACGAACTGATCGAATTGATACCTGAGGGGCTAAATGTACTGGATTGCATGGTCGGTCTCCACTGGACCTTAATTCGCTCGCCCAAAGGGATCGGCACGGCAATGACCTTGAAAGGGGGCAGGTCTGAAAACAAGCCTGCCAGTGTTGTCGGCATGCCGCTTAAAGAGCTGGCTGCTTACGTCAAATCGTGGGATATGGGCCTGGCTTCCCTGGGGCAGGCAGCTATTAACTCGGTGTTAAATGTCCCGGATAATATTATGTCGATTACCGGTCAAGATTTTATTAAAACCTCAGAAGCAAACGATGCCAATGCGTTTGTCCGATTCTTACCGGAAATGGCCGGCAAAAATGTAGCAGTTATCGGGCATTTTCCCGGAATCGAATCCCTCCATCCAATATGTCATCTATCTATAATCGAAAGAAATCCTCAGTCTGGTGATTATCCCGATTCAGCCAGTGAATATATCCTACCCCACCAAGATTATGTTTTTATTACCGGCACTGCATTTATCAATAAGACCATGCCCAGGCTTCTGGAAGTTTCCAATCATGCCCAAGTAATACTGGTCGGACCCAGCGTACCCATGACTGCGATTCTTTTCAATTATGGGATAGAAGCCTTGGCGGGGATGGTTATTCGCGACGAGAAGGAATGCTGGCAAGTTGTCCGGGAAGGCGGAAAGACCAAGGCGTTCAAGCAAGGGGGACAAATGGTCTGTATCAGACGTTAATGGAACCATTGGTACGGGGAAAGCGGATGCACAAATATTTTAACCGCTTGGACTTAGGAATAACACAGCTAATGGTTTTATTGATCATTCCGATCGCGGTGTTTCTCTTTTCATTTGCCATTGGCCGCTACGGGATCCCCTTGCCCGAACTGCTAGCCACTCTATACAACCATTATTTCAGCCCGGGCGCTGCAGGGGCCAGCAATTTGGATACAGTTGTGTTCAATATCAGGCTGCCGCGCATCACTGTCGCGATGCTGGTCGGTGCAGCCCTGTCCATAGCCGGGGCGGCTTACCAGGGGATGTTTAAAAACCCCCTGGTGTCGCCCGACATCCTGGGGGCCTCAGCGGGAGCCGGGTTCGGAGCCTGCCTGACGATTTTTCTGTCTCAGTCGATCTATGTTGTCCAGGCCAGTGCCTTTGCCTTCGGTCTGATTGCCGTGCTCTTAGCCGTTTTAATCAATGAGCACCTTGATTATGATCCCACCCTGGGTTTGGTGCTGGGCGGCATATTGATCAGTACCCTATTTTCTTCAGGAACCGGAGCGATCAAGTATTTCGCCGACAGCAATGACAAACTGCCGGAGATTACTTTCTGGTTGATGGGCAGTCTTGCCTCGGTGGATAAAAGGGATATCGAGAGCATCCTGTTGCCAATGCTCATAGGCTTTAGTGCCCTTTACCTGGTGAGGTGGAAACTGAATGTGCTCGCTTTTGGAGAAGATGAAGCACGAACTTTAGGTATTAACACCCGCCGGCTAAGATGGATCGTGATTATAGGCTCAACTCTGATCACTGCGGCTGCGGTCTCCGTGTGCGGCATAGTCGGTTGGATAGGCTTGGTCGTTCCACACCTGGCCCGGGCTATGGTCGGACCTAATTACCGGGTGTTGCTGCCAGTAAGCGGGATCCTGGGGGCCAGCTACCTGCTGTTAGTCGATGATATGGCCCGCTGCCTGGCCTCGGTGGAAGTGCCTCTGGGAATACTTACTGCACTTCTGGGGGTGCCATTTTTCATACTGATATTCAAAAACAGCGTCAGGGGGTGGAAATAATATAAACGGGCAAAACAGCGGAGTATATCAACATCGGTCCGGGGGGTGAAGATTTGCTTGAGATCAGGGGAATAAGCTTTGGATATCCGTCGCATCAGGTAATTCAAAATGCAAGCTTTACAATGTACGGCGGCGAGTTCCTCTGTGTTCTAGGGCCGAATGGATGCGGGAAAACCACTCTGTTGAAAAATATTCTGGGCTTATTATCGCCCTCCTCAGGGTCTATCCTGATCGGGGGAGAAGACATTCAGTCATGGTCTTTGACCAGGCGTGCTCAAATTATGGCCTACATACCTCAGGCGCATGTACCGCCTTTTCCATTCAAGGTCATTGACGTTGTTCTGACCGGAAGGACCGCTTATCTTGCGAGGATGGGGGTGCCCGGGGAAGAGGATGTACGTATAGCCGAGGATTCACTGGCAGAATTGAATATCAGCTATTTAAAGGACAGGATTTACACCAAAATTAGTGGCGGCGAAAGGCAGCTAGTTCTGATCGCCCGGGCTTTGGCGCAGCAGCCGCAGATATTGATAATGGACGAACCTACGGCCAACCTGGATTTCGGCAGAGAGCACCAGGTGCTTGAACATTTGCGCGATCTTTCCGGGAAAGGGATGAGCATACTCATGGTAACTCATGACCCCGACCAGGCTTTCTATTGTGCTCATAGGGTGGTGCTGATGAAAGATGGGGGATTACTGGATGTGGGTATTCCCGGAGATGTGATCACCGAGGATTCGATGTTCAGTATGTACGCAATCCGAGCAAGGATCGGCGGCATAAAAGTGTCTGAGAATAAAACGGTTGAGGTATGTGTTCCAGTTCCCAAGACTATCGATAACGTCGCCAGTTCTTAAAGAAACCAAGTAAGAGAAATGGGGGAAGGATTTGTAATGTTGAAAACGAAAAATGGCAGAATCGCAGTCGTCATGCTCATGATATTCATAATGGCTTGCACCCTTGTCAGCGGCTGTGCCCCAAGCACCACCACAAGCACATCCCAATCCACCAGGACCATAACCGATGATGCTGGCCGGTCAGTGACCATACCCGTTACTATTGATAAAGTCTATTACACCAGCCCCATAGGTATGATAATGGTATATTGTCTCGCTCCGGAAAAGATGGCGGGATCATCTATGCAATTTTCCGATAAAGAAAAAAGATACCTTCTGCCTGCGGTGCAGCAGTTGCCTTACCTGGGCGGGGTACAGATGAATGCGAAGATCAATACCGAGGAACTGGTTAAGGCCAAACCGGATGTCATATTCTCGATCGGACCTGATCCGGTCAGTGATTCGTCAATAAGCACTGCCGACCAACTGCAGCAACAACTGAATATCCCGGTGATAGTGCTGGATAATGATATCAATAAAACTGAAAAGACCCTGACCTTCCTCGGCCAGCTTCTAGGGGCCGAAGAACGGGCTGCGGAATTAATCGCCTATTGCAATGAGACCCTGCAGGAAGTCACCGATATAACCCAAAATATCCCCGATAACAAGAAATTACGGGTATACTACGCTGAAGGCCCGGAAGGCCTGGCAACCGAACCCAAAAGCTCCCCCCATGGGTTGCTGTTAAATCTGGTTAATACAGTCAATGTGGCTGATGTGGCAGCCAAAGGCGGCAGCGGTATGAGCAGCGTATCCCTGGAACAGGTGCTGAAATGGAATCCCGAGGTGATCCTGGCCTGGGGAGCCGACCGGGGAGGTGCTTATGACAAGATCCTCACCAGTGCTGATTGGAGAAATATCAGCGCGGTCAAAACACAAAAGGTGTATGAAATTCCTAATTACCCCTTCAACTGGTTCGACCGTCCACCTTCAATTAACCGTTTCCTGGGCCTGAAATGGCTGACCTATACTTTTTATCCCGAACTGTATAAAATCGATATGGTCAAAGAAGTTAAGGATTTCTATAAACTTTTTTATCATGTAGACCTGAGCGATCAGGATGCCAGAGATTTGCTTAAAAGCTCCCTCCACTAACATATCCGGGGCTAGCGAGGGGTGCAGCTGTTCTGCTGCACCCCTCGCTCAATTTATTCAATATATTTTCCCCAACTTCAAGCGTTTTAAAGGATAAATCGCAGCAATGGCTCATATTGCTCAGAACGTAAACATCCTGCTAAATGGCTTTCATAAGCCTGCCGCCTCTTTATACGTTATGGATCAACCTGGTATGGCCGGCGAACCACAATATTCGCAAGTTCCTCCTGAACCAACATGAATCCTGGCTCCACAACTTGCGCATACGGTCTGCTTCAATTCAGTGGTCTCCGATTTCCCGGCTTCTCCGCCTGCACCAGCCTGATCGGACAGTACAACATTCACCTGAATTGATTCTTTATTATTGTCGGTTTGAGAATTCTTTTTACCGGCATAGATTAATCCCGCACCCACAACCGCGAAGAATATGACCATGGATATATCCATTCCATCCATACCTTCCGCAAGACTGACCATTAAACCCAAAAATGCGAAAGCCACACATACCCAACCGAGAACGGCAAAAATCGTCTTAAAAAACCTTGCCATTACGCAATCAACTCCTTATAAAAATTTAACCCCTCATCAAGCTTTAGTAGAGGCGCTTATTAGCAAAGCCATGATGGCTGCCGCTGCAATTCCGATCATAGTGACCTGGATGGTTATAAATGCATTTAAATTGCCGGCAAACAACGGCTTAAACACCGCCAGCAATACGGTTATCACAAAATAGATGAACAAGGTGGAGGTTATTCCCGCTTTCAGCAAAGTTGCATTCAATGTTTCTATACGGACGCGCATGAGGATGAGCCCGCCGATCAAGGCCACTTCCGAAATTAAGACAAACAGTAGAGAAAGCCAATGCAGCGTGGTTTTTTCTCCGCTTGAGAAGCCGACCAGGAATATGACCAGGGTAACTGCAATGATGATTATGCCTATGGCCAATGTCAAAAGCATTTTCATTTTATCCGGCATAATGTCATTTAGCCTCCCTCCACAGCTTATTACAGTTTGTTCCCGCAATCGGGACAGAATTTGAGCGTCCCCTTTATTTCAGCGTTGCAGCCCGGGCATTTTTTGACCAGCGGAAGACCACACTCCGGGCAAAATTTGGCCGGTGCTTTTTCGATCATAAACCCGCATCCCGGGCACGGTTGGGGCATCATACTCCCACAGGACGGGCATACGCCGGCGCCTGACGGCACATCAGCCCGGCAATTGGGACAAGGGATGTAGACATCTCCGCATTCCGGGCAGAATTTAGCTCCCTTAGCAATAACAGCCCCGCAGCCGCTGCATTTGACGACTTCATTGCTATTGCTGGCCGCTTCACTGTTATCGTGGCCGCAATTGCCGCAGAATCTGGCCTCCTTTTCCATGCTGGCATTGCATTGGCGGCATGCTTTCATTTCCTTGTTAACATTGATGTTCTGACTTATGCCCCCCATCTGTGAACCAAAGCTGCCTCCGACGCCGACGCCCATGCCCAAGCCGATCCCTGCGCCCATCATGCCGGACTGGATGGAGCCCGGATTGGTTGCCGCTCCTTCCAGGGTGTCAAAAGACCGCTCCTGAATGTAGTTGTAGCCGACTATATCCATTTCCGCACGTTTGGCCAACGCCGATTTGAGCTGGATGACAGCCGGGTCATCCTCAGGCACGTTAATGTCGTTCACATAAAAGTTGATCAGTTGAATGCCGTAATCATCCAGAACCGGGACCATCTTTGCTTTGATGTGATCGGATAATTCGTCAAGGTAGGCATTAATCTCCAACAGGCTGATCTGTTTGTTGATCAAATAAGAAGCTATGGAATCTTTGGCCTTGGTTAAATACAAGCCACGGAAATAATTCCCCAGGTTTTCTTTGTCGAAAACGGGCAAGGTACCGACCAGTTTGATAAGAAACTTTTTGGAGTCTTCGATTCGAATGCCGAATTGCCCGAAAGAACGCAGCGGTACAAACACTTT
The DNA here is from genome assembly GCF_002316705.1 of Syntrophomonas sp. UBA1041. Taxonomy (NCBI): domain Bacteria; kingdom Bacillati; phylum Bacillota; class Clostridia; order Eubacteriales; family Syntrophomonadaceae; genus Syntrophomonas; species Syntrophomonas sp. UBA1041. The sequence continues at coordinate 66,710 of NZ_DCEA01000071.1, read as the reverse complement.
GTATTTCGGGTCCTGCAATTGGATCGGGGAAGCGGTGCCCCATTTTACATCCAGCGAATGCACTTTGTTTACGTACCACACCTCGGCAGTAAAAGGAGAGTGCCCTCCGAAAGGAAGATTGATGATATTGTTTAAGATAGGAATATTCGCTGTTTCAAGCGTATGTCTGCCGCTCGGAAACACATCAAGGGCCTGCCCCCCTTTAAACAGAACCGCTTCCTGAGATTCGTTGACAATAAGCTGAGTCCAGTTCCCCAGTTCCTCACTGGGAAATTTCCAGGCAAAAACGTCTGGAGTGCCATTATACTTTACAACTTCTACTAAAGCCATCTCCATCCTCCCTAAAAGCTGATTGCATATCCTAGCGGCGCCGAACTTCTGTCCCATTTCCCCCAAATTATACTATCTTATGTTATTATTCAGTATAATTATGGTTTATTCCTATTTCATAATAAAATTTTTATCAATGATTATTTGTCCATTGATGAAAACAGGAGATGATTCCCCGGTTTGCTCTTTAGAACAAGCCGGAAAATCGTCTCCTGTGTCTGCGCAGCCATCCTGCAAGTATGAAAACCATAGGCTGGCAAAAATAAAATATTAAAGCGATTCCATTTTTTCAGGGTTTCGTGATGATTATCATAACATTGACGCTGAGTATTACGCTTTTTCGCAATTCCTTGATTAAGAAAACAGTAGTGACGATATTGTCGTTTCTGGCGATTTTATTTTTCAACCGGCAAGCCGCCAGGAAACAAAAAACATCCCCAGTCGCTTCTACTTACTGTAAGCAATGAGTATCCTGCTTTCATTTCCGGCAATTTTCTCCACGACGCCGCGCAGTTCTCCGCTCAGAATTTTGGCCACCAGCCAGGGGGGAGCATGATCGCAGAGGATTTCCAGGGTCAGAAATTCACCTTTTTTAAGAATCGGCTGCAGAATTTGTTTGGAGCTGAGCCCGTTTCCGCATCCCTGCATACCATGGAGAGAAATCCTCAGATGGCCCGGATATACCTCCTCGGCCGCCGGCCCGGGCTTTTCGTCAAGCCCATCCTCCCTGCAAGCAGATTCGGTTTCCTCGTCCAGAATCATCTGCAGAAAGGCCGGCGGTTTGCCTTTAATCTCCCAAATCGCATAACCGTGCTTTTCCAACTCAAAGTACGGCGCTCCGCTTACGGATAATGCTGCGAGCACCTTACACTCACCCAGAAAGGCAATTAATTCTTTCATTTTTAAACGCAGTTGGTGGAGATTGAAGACCTCCCCGATGCAAAAGGGCATGGCCTTTAACAGGCTCCATTGCCGGCCGGTTTTTTTATAGATGACAATCTCTGCTGAATCATGCAAGGTGGCGGTTTTCCCATGTCCTCCCAGAACCACCGCTATCTCTTCGTTCATAGGCTTTTCCTCCTCTTTCCCACTTTTCATAGGACAATTTTTAAATCACCTTTTTTATCGCTTTCACCGGGCACAGCTCTCCCCCGGCCCCGTCCAT
>NZ_DCEA01000071.1:36706-65070 GCF_002316705.1 Syntrophomonas sp. UBA1041 | reverse complement strand
CCGATGGCGTCGGCCCGGCATTGGCGGCAATGATACATCTGCTGAAGATCTGACGCACACCTTTGACGCATGGCATGAAGCTCGTGAACACCGGTAGGGGAGGCGTTCTCGAAAACGCTTCCCGGAGCCGGGATCAAAGGCATGATGTTGCTGATAAAAGCTCCCCGGGCGCCGACTGCTTTCACTATGTCGGGGATATGCCGATCGTTTATGCCGGGTATCATGACAGTGTTGACCTTGATGACCGCACCCCGTCCGGCCAGATATTGAATGGCTTCCAACTGGTTTCGGATCAGCAGTCGGGCTCCTTCCGCGCCATCATAACGGCGGCCTTCAAACCAAACCTGTTGGTATATCCGGGCGCCGATGGCTGCTTTCAGGCTGTTCACGGTGACAGTGATGTGCTTAACCCCCAGTTCCAATAGAGCGTCCGCGCACTTGAGCAGTTTGAGCCCGTTGGTGGACAGGCAGAAAATGGTATCCGGAATCATTTCCTTGATCATACCGATGGTCTGCCGTGTTGCGGGCCAGTTGGCCAGGGCGTCTCCAGGACCGGCAATGCCTACCACTTTGATGTTGTCGTGCCGGGAGCGTACCCGGACATACAGACGGCAAGCCTCTTCCGGGGTAAGCAGCGCGCTGGCCACGCCGGGACGGCTTTCATTATTGCAGTCAAAGCGGCGGTTGCAATAATTGCAACTGAGATTGCAGGCCGGAGCCACCGGCAGGTGGATGCGGCCGTATTGACGATGGGCCTCAGTGGAAAAACAGGGATGCTGCCGGGTTTTTTCATCTGACCGCTGCGGGTCATGTTCAATCCTGTATTTCGACGTACAAGTGCATTTCATGGTTTGTTCACCTCGATTTTCTAGAATTTGCCGGAAGGTTCTGAATAGTATTTTTTCAGCATTCGGGGCCGGTAAGCGCTCAGCTTACTGTCCAGTAAACAGTTGGTGATGCGGTCCAAAAGCATCATCGTGCCTGCATAGCCAACCGATACCAGGCGCTGTCCTCCCACCCGGTCGTGAATCGGAAAGCCCAGGCGCACTAGGGGAATCCCTTCACGTTCCGTCAAATATCTGCCGTCGGAATGCCCGATGGCGATGTTGGCCTCTGCTTTGACCGCCAGGTCCCTGATCACTGCCAAGTCGGTTTCCGTCACAGTCGCCACATCGGTCCGGCCCGCTGTCAAAGTTTGCATTTCCAATTCCAGGGCCTTGCTGTGAACGCCGCTGGCAGCCACCGCCGGGACAATCCCATTCTCCATGCAGATGCTGCTGACGGCCAGGACCATATCAGGATCGCCAAAAATAACGGCGCGCCCTTCGGCATTATATTTGTGGGAGTCGATCATGCCGTCCAGCAAGCGGCCTCTTTCCCGTTGCAGAACATCGGGGAGGGGTTGGCCGGTCAACTCCTTCAGAAGGTTGACAAAAAGGTCGGTGGCTTCGATCCCTACAGGAACGGGGCTATTATACAAAGGCACTTCGAAAGTGCCGGCCAGGTATCGGCCTGGGGACAAATGGGTCTCTACGCACCTGCTCATTTCAATGGTGGCAGACGCTCCGCCCATCATGGCCAGCTCCTGCAGACTGGTGCCGCCGCCGGCGATTTTTTGGTAAGGACGCGCAAATGGACTGTCCAGGGTTTCCGAATAATCGGGGCAGAGAATATAATCCACCCCCATAAGATCCATTATTCTTTTGATTTCCCGCACCTCGGCCGGGGTGAGATGGGGGACGATTACGTTGATGCGGTGGTGTTTGGGGACCGGTCGGGCGATGCGGGCTATAATGTGTCTGACTGCCAGGAAATAGCCCTCACTGTGGCCGCCCCCATACCCCGGTGTGGGGACGCTGACCAGGGGATAAGCGCCCATGTCCCGCTCAACCGTGTATTCTGCAGCAATGCGCGCGATATCTTCCCCGATGGTCTCGGCCAGACAGGTGGAAAGAATCCCGATCAGTTCAGGATGGTAGACTTGAATCAGATGATCCAGTCCTTTTTTCAAATGGACGCTTCCGCCATAGATGGTTCCCGGCTCGGTGATCGAACTGGAAGCCACGTCGATGGGTTCGTTGTAATGCTCGGAAATATGCCGGCGCATATAGGTGCTGCACCCCTGTGAACCATGAATAATGACCATTGCGCCCTGTATGCCTTTGAAAGCCAGTATCGCTCCCAGAGGCATGCAGGCGTGGCAGGGGTTTTCAATCACGCTGTGGCGCATCGTTTTGATCGCTTCCATCCTTTTATCCTCCTTGCTTAACATATTTCCAGACCGGTGAGCAAACGGTATGATATACTTCCCGGGCAAAATGGACTGCGCCTTCGAAACCGCTCAAAGGATGCTTGCGATCATGATTGTGGTCTATGAAGGCAACCCCCAGCTTGTATGCCAGAGGCCTTTCTTTGACGCCCCCCACCAACAGATCCGCTCCCTGTCTGCTCATAAAACGTTCCAATTCCGCCGGATTGGCGTCGTCGAGAATCACGGTGCCGTCCTCGACCAGATTGTGGATCTCATCATATTCCTCTTTGCGGCCGGTTTGCGTGCCGATCATGACGACCTCAACGCCCAGTTCGCGGAATTGCTTGATCAGAGATATGGCTTTGAAGCCTCCTCCCACGTAAACTGCGGCTTTTTTACCGCTCAGCTTATCCCGGTAAGCCTGAATGAACGGCTCCGCCTGGCCGGCTTCCTCTGCGATCAATTCCTCGGTGCGCGCCATGACCTCCTCATCGCCTGTGGCCGATGCGATCAAGCGCAGCGAATCGGCACTATCCTGAAGACCTAAAAAGGATACATGAAAAAACGGTATGCCGTATCGCTCCTGCATTCTTTTCGCCAGGTAGCCCATGGAGCCCGCGCACTGAACAATATTAAAAGCCGCAGCCGGCGCCGTCTGCAGAGCTTTCAAACTGGAGTCCCCGGTGAAAGCAGCATTCAGTTTTACGCCCATGCGCCGCAAATAACCGCCAATAATCCACAACTCTCCCGCCAGGTTATAATCGCCCAGGTAATTGATGCCCGGCTCCATAGCCGGCAACGGGCTATTCCCGGCTTCCATCAGGCGCATCAAGACTTCACAGGCCACCCGGTAGCCTTCGGACTTATTGCCGGCAAAACCGCTGGATTCCACCGGCAATACGGCAATGCCGTGCCGCTGCGCCGCCGCCCGGCACACCGCTTCCAGATCATCGCCGATAACCCCCGCCACACAAGTGGAATACACCAGTACCAGCGGCGGGTGGTATTTTTGCACCAGTTCATCGATGGCTGCCGCAAGTTTCCTCTCTCCGCCGAAAATAATGTCCTGCTCCTTGAGATCGGTGGAAAAACTGTATCGATAAAGCTCCGCCCCGCTGCTCAGGCTGCCCCGGATATCAAAGGTGTAGCTGGCGCAGCCGATGGGACCGTGCACCAGATGAACCGCATCGGTAATGGGGTTTAGAACCACCCGGGCCCCGCAGTACACACAGGCCCGCTGGCTCACGCTTCCGGAAACACTGTCCGCTTCACAGCTTTGTGTTGGCATCCGTTCGCCTTTGGTGCGTATAAACCCGGTTCTTGCTTTCAGCAGCGTCTCTCCGCGGTCTGTTTTCATGACCCGCTCCCCCCCTTTTTTACATGATCAGCTCCAGGTCCTCATCACGGGCATCCCGGTCCACCCGGTCCTGGAGGGCGTTGTCGATCATTTCCATGAGCCGCAGGGCTCCCCGGTAGCCCACCACAGGCAGGTAGGAATGCACTCCCCGGTCGAGTATGGGAAACCCGACCCGCACCAGGGGAATATCTTCGGCCCGGGCAATATACTTTCCATAGGTGTTGCCGATCAACAGATCGACCGGTTCATTTTTAATCCACTGATGCAGTTCAAAAAGGTCGCCGCCGGCTTTGACCCGCCCTGCCAGTCCCGCATCCTCCAGCATGGCCGTGACGGTCGCCTCGAAGTTGCCCTGGGCTCCGCCCAGGGAGGTGTTGGGGGTGCCGGTCAGAAGATGAACGGGTTTCATGCCCAGGCTTAGGACCATCTCCGTAAGGCTGGCCACAATGTCCGGGTCGCCGAAAATGGCCACCTTTTTTCCATGAAAGTGATAGTGCAGATCCGTCATGATGTCCACCAACTGTCCTCTTTCCTCTTCAATTTCATCAGGGACCTCAGCCACGAAATGCTGTCTCAAGGCCATGATCAAAGCATCCGTGGCCTGAATTCCGATCGGAGTCCGTAAAACCACTGCCGGAACCAGACACTTCCTCTCCAGCTGGTAAGCCGGGTCCGAGGCGGCATATTCCCCCAATGCCAGAGTCAGGCTTGAATTGCCGGAATCCCGGATGGCCTCCACCCTGGCGCCGCCTTTGGGGAACATGTTAAACTGACCGCTCATAGGTGAATCCAGGCTGCCGGAAGTGTCCGGAAACATAATGAAAGGCACCCCCATAAGAGCGGTAAGCCGCTTGATTTCACGCATATCGCCGGGGTTGAGAAATCCGGGCAGAATATTCACCTGCTCCCGCTTGTTCTCCAGGCTTGCTTCCGCCAGGTAATTCACCATGCCTTTGGTCATGTTGGAGAAGCCGGTAACATGGGAACCCTGATAACTGGGGGTGTTGGCATGAATCACCATTTTGCCCGGGGGGATGGCTGCCGACTTGATAATGCTGGGGATATCGTCCCCGATGGTCTCCGACAGACAGGTGGTGTGTACGGCTATGACATCCGGATTGTACAGGGTGAATACATTTTTGATGGCGGTTTTCAGATTGGCGCTGCCGCCAAACACCGAGGCTCCTTCCGTAAAAGAACTGGTGGAAGCCATCACCGGCTCGCGGAAATGGCGGGTCAAATGGGAGCGATGATAGGCGCAGCATCCCTGAGAGCCATGGCTGTGGGGGAGGCAGCGGTGAATCCCCAAGGCCGCATACATGGCGCCGATAGGCTGACAGGTTTTGGCCGGATTGATGACCGCGCCGGTTCTGGCGATTATTTCTCTGGGTGTACTGTCAAGCATTTTCCATATCTCCTTTCACCAGGGTTCCTTCCAGCAAAGGCCGGTGGGCCCAGGGAGGCTCGATGTAATTCCAGGTAGGGCTGGCAAAGCTCATGGCCACGTCCCGGGCAAAATTCAGCGCTCCTTCAAAACCGGCGTAAGGACCGCTATAATCGTAATTGTGCAGTTGTTTGGAAGGAATGCCCATCTTCTGCACCACATATTTGTCTTTAATCCCCGAGGAGAAAATATCGGGCTTGAGGATACGGATAAGCTCCTCGGTCTCAAAGTGGTTCAGATCGTCCACGATTACGCTCCCGTCTTTCATATCCTGAATCATGCCGGCGTAGGTGCTCAAGGCGATTTTGTCTTTTAACTCCGCGGCGCGTTCCGGCGATAATTTCAGGCGAAAGCGATTTTCATCGGGCGCCACATGCAAATCGGGAATATTCTTGCTGTCCGAATCGGATTTGATATTCGGTATGACTTGGCGCCCCTCATAATCATCGCGGTGGGCAAACACGTAGCCGGCTAAAATGGTCTCAATGCCCAGCTCTTCATACAGGCCTTGATAATGATGGCCCCGGGATCCCCCTACGTAGCAGAACGCAGTCTTGCCGGCGCAGATCCGCCGGTAAGGCAGCAACTGCGGTTCTATACGGGCCAATTCCCGGGTAATATAATCCTCCGTGCGTTCAATCAATTCCCGCTCCCCGAAATATAAGGCCAAACTGCGCAAGGCTTCCACTGTGGAGCGGATGCCGATAAAATTTATTTTGAGCCAGGGAGTGCCGTACTTAACTTCCAGCATGGAAGCAATATAATTGATGGAGCGGTGGCACTGCACCAGGTTCAGCTCCGCCACGTGAGCGTTGCTCAACTCTTCAAAAGATCCGTCCCCGGTCATTACGGCTTGAATATGGTAGCCCAGCTCCTCCAGCATCTTTTTAATCACCCAGCCGTCTCCGCCGATGTTGTACTCGCCCAGAATATTGACGGTGTATTTTTGCGGTGCTTCCTCCATGTCACCCGCCCCAATGACATGTTCGGTCAGCCCGTTGTTGGCGATATGATGGCCGGCCGATTGGCTGACCCCTTTGTATCCCTCGCAGCTGTAGGCGGTGACATTGATGCCGTATTTTTCCCGGGCACTTCTGGCTACAGCCTGAATGTCATCCCCGATCAGCCCCACCGGACAGGTGGCGGAAATGGTGATGGCTTGGGGCTGGAAGATTTGGACGACTTCGTCTATGGTCCGGGCCAGTTTTTTCTCTCCCCCGAAAACGATGTCGCTTTCCTGCATGTCAGTTGATACACAATAGGGCAAAAAATTCTTCATGGGGGCTTTTGACACCCCCTTGTTGCGGCGCGTCAACCAGGCATAATATCCGCAGCCTATGGGGCCGTGGACGATGTTGACCACATCTTTCAGCGGTCCCAGAACCACGCCTTTGCAGCCGGCAAAGGCGCAGCCCCGGCTGGAAATGATGCCGGGAATGGTTCTGGTATTGGCTTCGATTTCCTGATTTTCCTGAGTAATATTCTTGATAAGGATGTGTTTTTTCCGGTTGCGTTTTTCTTTGGCCGGATATTTGTTCAGTATTTCATCCAAAGTGTTATGGTTAAGCATCACTTTTCCTCCTTTGCGAATCGAACCGTATAGTGGATGCCGCCTGCCGGCCGTTTATATAGCCGCTTCTCCGCTTTCACCGGTTCTGATTCTTAGCGCATCCAATACCGGCAGGACAAAAATCTTCCCATCGCCTCGATTTCCTTCTTGGTTTACCTGCAGGATAGTTCCAATAATCCCAGGCACTTGATCGTCATGAGCCATGACGGTGAGCAAGCGTTTGGGAATCAGGCGTCCACCTCGGGCAATGCTGTCTTGAATGGTGGAACCGATTTCCTCATTAGCTCCCAATTGAGCCAGCAGGGTAAAATCAACCGGGCTTCTGCCCCGGCCCTGAACCTTGATGGCATGAAGGCCGCAGATCCCTGTGTCCGCCAGAGCTTTTTTGGTTTGGTTGACTTTATTCATGCGAATGATGGCGACAACTTCCTTCATAATCAAACCTCCTGACTGATCCGGCTACAACGCCTCTTCACCGCTGCTGATGGTGTAAACTTCTTCTACCGGGCTCACAAAAATTTTCCCGTCTCCAAAAGCTCCCTTGTCGCCGGTCTTGGCGTATTTGGAGATAATGCTGATGACATCATATTTGTCCTCATCATTGACCACGATCAGCAGAAGCTCCTTGGGGATTTCATCATAGACAATTTCGCCTACGTTAATGCCCCGCTGCTTGCCGCGTCCCACCACATCATACTTGGTCACCGCGGGAAAACCGGCGCTGTTCAATTCGTCCAGGATGACATTGGTTCTCTCCGGTCTCACAATGGCTCTGATCATAATCATTTTGGCCGCCTCCTTCATCACCGGCTCATAAAGAGTCCAGTATGCCATAGTCCATCATCAGTTCCTCCAGCCGGTCCTGGGTCATGGGCTTGGGAACCACGAACATTTGGTTCTCGGCCATTTTTCCGGCCAGTTCCCGGTACTCGCCGGCCTGGTTGCAATCCTGATCATAATCGATAACCGTTTTCTTGTTGATCTCCGCTCTCTGCACGATGTTATCCCGGGGCAGGAAGTGCAGCAGTTGCGAGCCCAGCTCTTCAGCAAAAGCCTTCAGCAGCTCGTGCTCGTTGTCCACGTTGCGGCTGTTGCAGATGATGCCGCCCAGCCTGACATCACCGCTCTGGGCGTACTTGCCGATGCCCTTGCAGATGTTGTTGGCGGCATACAAGGCCATCAATTCCCCGGAAGCCACAATGTAAATCTCCTTGGCTTTGCCTTCCCGAATGGGCATGGCAAAGCCCCCGCATACCACGTCCCCCAGAACATCGTAAAATACGTAGTTCAATTCCGGGGTATAGGCGCCCAGGGATTCCAGGAGGTTGATGGAGGTGATAATTCCCCGGCCTGCGCAGCCTACCCCCGGCTCCGGTCCGCCCGATTCCACACAGCGGGTGTCTCCAAAGCCTACCCGCATGATGTCTTCCAGTTCAATGTCTTCACCCTCGTCTCTCAAAGTGTCAAGAACCGTCTTCTGGGTCAGGCCGTGGAGGATCAAGCGGGTCGAATCACCTTTGGGATCGCATCCCACCACCATGACCTTATTGCCCGCTTCAGCCAGTGCGGCCACCGTGTTCTGCGTGGTGGTGGACTTGCCGATGCCGCCTTTTCCGTAAATAGCAATCTGTCTCATCATTGCTTCAACTCCTTTTATTAAATATAGAAAAGACGCCCTGATGCCTTTTGTGGCATTGAGGCGCCTTTACCTGCGGATTGATACAGTTTTGCCCAAAACCTTTATGCCCTCAGTTATCCGGGTGTCTGGGCCAACCATGGACAGAAACGCAAAGGCCCCCGTATTTCTACGGAGACTCCTTTGCCCGGCATATCTATTAGAGGGAAGGGGACAGAAAATAAAAAGTCTTCGTGTGATTACGAAGACTTCCTTGCCCGATTATATTGATTATGGCTTTCTTTTATATTTTTATATATTACGTGATGCCGGCCGAAAATACAACTCTATTTTGCCGGTTATACTTGTATACATTAATCCCCGCAAGCGGGATGCGTCAGGCAACAGCTATGCCCCTGTATTGAAAAGTCAACCGTACATTTATTGTCATGTCCGTACTATAGTAAATTCATTGCAGTTCCAGTTGTTTAAAACCGCCGAAATCCTCAGCCATTTGCGCATAAACTTCTTTTCCCAGCAGAAGCTTGTAGATCTCGTCCGCCTTTTTCTCCGGATCAATATCACGGAATTGTTCAGGGTAAAGCACTTTGCCTATATAATAAGCATCGGCTATGGCCGTGTCGATATTGGTCGTATAAAAGTTGTAAGGCAGTTGGGAATAGATTTCCTTATTTTTGACAGCCGAGAGGGCCTGATAGAATCCCGGATTTTTCCGGTAATCTTCCAGAACCGACTGCAGTCCGCCGGCATCAATAAAAATCTTATCCGGGTTCCAGGCGATCAATTGCTCCTTATCGATCATCAGGGATCCGCTTTTCCCGGTCTCATCCACCACATTCTTGGCATTAATGGCCTGAAACAGAGCATAGTTGCCCTGGGTGCTTTCGATTCCATGCGTTCCTTTCATCCCCAGACCGCCTACATAGACCGTAGGTTTCTGATCTTCGGTAATATTTTTAGTTCTGGATTCCAGGTCGTTTTTAAACCTGTCCATCAACTCTGCCAGTTCCTGGGCTCTTGACTCCATTCCGGTGATTTTGCCGATCAGGGTTAACGAAGCGTTTACCTGGGGATCAAAGACGGAGGCTTGCCCATAGCTTAAGGCCACCACCGGAATACCGGTTTTGGACTGTAAATTATCCGCAGTGGCCTGATCGGCCGCATAGGTGGTGAAAATGACATCCGGCTTGACAGCCAGAAGCCTCTCAGGCTCAGGAGCGTTATTGGGGCCTCCCGGCCCTATCTCCGGGAGGTCGGCCAAAGAGGGATTGGCAAGCAGATAGGGTTTTCCCGTTGCGCTGTCTTTATCCATTTTTTCGATCCCGGCCAGAATACCGGTATTGTTGAAATAACAGCAAAGCCTTAAGGCGCCCGGGCCTATGGCCACCACCTTTTGGGCCGTACCGTCAAGCTCCACTTGTCTCCCTAAAGTATCGGTCACGATAATTTTTGAAGAAAGGGAAGTCGTTGTCTGGGCAGGCCGGGAAAAGCAGCCGCTTGAAAGGAATACCATACCAAACAGCAGCGCGATAGACAGAAAGATAAATCCTTTTTTCATCATAAGAGCCTCCTAAGCTAAAATAAAAAAATATCTGTTCCGAGAATCAAACCGGAATCACAACCGGCACATTCTCGATTTCCTTGATTTTGACCGGCACCGAGTAAACGCTTTCTATATTTTGCGGAGTCATTACCTCCAGCCCGCCCGCCGCAAAAATGACCCCGTTTTTTAGTAACAGAAACTTATCGGCAAAGCGGATAGCCAGGTTCAAATCATGCATAGTGACCACCGCGCCTATGTGTTGATCTCTAACAACGTCTTGAATGATCCTGGCTACTTCGAGCTGATTTTTCAAGTCCAGGCTGCTGGTGGGCTCATCTAGTAAAAGAAGCTCCGGCTCCTGGGCCAATGCTCTGGCGATTACCACCTTTTGCTGTTCTCCTCCGCTTAATTCTTGAAGATATCTTAAGGCGTAATTCTCCAGTTTTAGTATTTTCAACGCCTTGCGGGTGATCTCCAGGTCCGTTGGCGAAGCCTCCCACTGAATATAGGGTTTTCTGCCCAGGAGCACGGCATCGAAAACGGTCGTGTTGCTGCTCTCCTGACGTTGAGCGACATAGCCGATCCTTTTGGCAAGTTCCCTCCCGCTAAGTTTGCCGGTTTCCTGGCTCTGGATAAAAACAGTGCCGGAATAAGGCTTTAAAACCCGGTTGAGGCATTTTAAAAGCGTAGACTTTCCTGCGCCATTGACCCCCAGAACCGCGAGAAAATCTTTTGGGGAAACGGCAAAGTTGACATCCTGTAAAACCGGCCGGCTCGGATAGGTAAAGGATAAACCCTTTACTGATAAAATCACTTTTTATACCCCCTTATCAGCAGATAAAGAAACAGCGGCGCTCCAAAAAAGGAGGTGATCGCTCCGACCGGGAGCACTACGGGGGCCACCATTGTCCTGGCCAGGGTATCGGAAACCAGCAATAGGAGCGATCCCATCAGGGCCGAAGCAGGTACCAGATAGCGATGATCGCCGCCGATCACTCTCCGCATGATCTGGGGGCCCACCAGACCGATAAAACCGATAATGCCAAGGAAGGAAACCGCTACGGCCGTAATCAGAGAGGAGACAAACATGCCCCCCTGTCTGACTCTTTCAACACGTACTCCCAGACTTTGGGCAGTTTCTTCACCGCTGTCCAGAGCATTGTAGTCCCATCTCCTGAACAGGAAATAGATGAACGACAATACGGTGATGCAGCCCATAATGGCGATTTCAGTCCAGCCCGCCCTTCCCAGGTCTCCGAATGTCCAGAACACCACGGCGGCAATCTGAAAATCTTCGGCAAAATATTGAATCAGAATCGTTCCGGCCGAAAAGAGCGAGCTTAACGCCACGCCGGAAAGAACCATAGCCTCCGGTGAAAAACCCCGGATCCCCGCCAGGAGCAAAATAACCCCAGTAGCCGCCATGGAACAGATAAAAGCGGAAATCGTCACCAGATACGGGTTGTTAATCGTTACGGCATCTGTACTGGTACTCTGAATACTGCCGGCTCCGAAGACGATGATCGCCAGGTTGGCGCCAAAAGCCGCGGCATTGGCTATACCAAGGGTGGAGGGAGAGGCCAGGGGATTGCGGAGATTGTTTTGCATTACACAACCTGCCACCGACAGCCCCGCACCGGCGATGATGGCCGCCATTATCCGGGGCAGACGGATTTGCCAGATAACAAGATGCGATGCGTCATTTCCGTATCCCAGGACGGATTGAATTATTTGCCAAGGGTTTAGGTTCATGGAGCCGGCATTCACCGCCAATACCGACATCACCGCAATCAAAAACAGCAACCCTGCCAGGATCAATTGTTTTCTTACCGTAAATCTCTGATAACCATCCCTTTCCTTCAAGCCGCAGGCCTCAGGCGGCTGAGGTCTGAGCCTGTTCCCGGAATTAACAGGCTTTCCTACCATCCCCTGCCATATGCCTTAAAGCAATCCAGACAAACCTTCTGGCCCTCCTGCAATCTCATCTTATGTTCCGGGGCGCTTTCGCCGCAGGATTCACAAACAATGGATGAAAAAATCCTCGCTGCTTCAGGCAAAGAGAAAGCGGGCTTCATAAAATCAAATATTTCTTCCGCCGGGGCATTCAGAATATATTCCTGATGCTCTTCACGCTCCATTTCTTTTGGGGATGGTTTAACAATCATCCGCAGGCTCTCGCCGTTCTTCCTGTTGAAAAAACTGAAAGCCATTTTCCCGGTATCCCGGTAAAGCAAATTTCCCTTGCCAAAGCTGCATCCGGTCAGTAGCTGGATGGCATCGACACCGCAGGCGTCATTTTCAGTGACGCAAACAAATTCTTCATCCGCTGAAAAAGTAAGGCCTAGCTTTTCCTGAGCGGCCTGGGACGCTTTAAAACCGATCGCCAGGCCGGGGCAAGCATGCCCGTGAAAATCGACCGCTTTTTCCCAATCCGTTTTGTTCATAATATAATCACCTTTCTTATCCCGCCGGCTTGATTATTACGCCACCCGCCAAAACAAAGTTGCGATGGTCGTATCGACATCTTCATAAACGAAACCGTCCCGGGCCAGCATGCTTAGATAGGCTTTCGCCTTTTCCTCTTCCGGCATGGTGATATCCCGATAGGTTTTGATCCTGTTGATATACAACCCATACGCTTCTTCGAGAGTTTTCTTCATCTTCCAGGTTTGTTGCTCATATTCCAACTGCGGCAAGTATCCCTGCCTCCATAGCAGTTCGAAGGCGAACAGGATTTCTTCATCGCCGCTCTCCCGGCGCTCTCTGATGCCAATCAGATCTTTGACCGCATCGGATACCGGGTCTGTTCGCCTGATAGGCTTGGCCAGCATACACCAGCCTTTGGAGGCCGCCGACAATTTCTCAAAAGTATCCGCACTCTGGACGGCAGGAGTCATATGGGCGAAAACCAGATCAAAACTTTTTTTGTGCCCGGCGGATTCAATATCCAGCTTATGCCAGTCCGCACAGAAAAAGTTTACATTCTCGACGCGGTACTCAAGCATTCTTTGTTTGGCTATCTCGAGCATTGGGGGAGAAAAATCTAATCCGGTCACATGCCGGCAGCGGCCTGCTATGGCCAGGGCATATCTTCCTGCGCCACATCCTACGTCTAATACCAGGCTTGCAGGGTTTAGCATCTTATTTTTTTCCAACAGTTTTAAAAAAGCATCGTCCTTGAAATCAGGCAGAATAAATTCCCCGAAACTTCCGGCCATTGAATTCCACATATCCACACTGGCCCGTTTGTTTTGTTTTTTCAAACTCCATTTTTTTCGGATTTGTTCAATATTTATGTAATCAACCCCTGTCAAACAATCAAGATTTTCCCATTTTTCAAGAATCCCGCCTGGGGGGATAAAAAAAAGCCATGAAGCACCGAACCTGTTCCATACAGGTTTTTCGGCCTTCATAGCCTTGTTAAAAACATATTATTATGTTGGCCCGCAAAATGTCAAGTGGCCGAGAGGAAGCGGAGGTCTTTATTCTCTCGCTTCATGCTTCATAGAGCAGTTGAGAAGGATTATATAAATAGTTTGGAAGAAATAAACAAAAAGATTATGAACATCAGAAGCCATCTAAGAACGGGCAGAGTGTTGGACGATAATGTTGTGGGAGGTTTCTTTTGTGAGCCAAATATCCATTTATTAGCTCCCTGGATTTCAAATTATCAGTATAAAATAAAGATAAATAAGAATTTGATTTGGTTTAACCGAGATTATTTAATAAAGGGGCAATAAAATCGTGTCAGGTAAATATAAGATTATCGATGAAAACAATTGGAAACGCGCCATACACTGTCAAATATTTAGAAACAGCATCGAGCCATCGTATTGTGTGACTTTTGAGCTGGATATAAGCAATTTCTTAGCGAGAGTTAAAGAGATGAGATATTCGTTTTCAATGGTTTTAATCTTCGTTGTTTCTAAATGCGCAAACGAAATCGAGGAGTTCAGATACCGCTTTGTAGATGGTAAAATAGTGCTTTATGATCG
Organism: Syntrophomonas sp. UBA1041; assembly: GCF_002316705.1. Taxonomy (NCBI): domain Bacteria; kingdom Bacillati; phylum Bacillota; class Clostridia; order Eubacteriales; family Syntrophomonadaceae; genus Syntrophomonas; species Syntrophomonas sp. UBA1041. The sequence continues at coordinate 51,274 of NZ_DCEA01000071.1, read as the reverse complement.
GATTGATACCGCTTTTACGTATATGAACCAAGATACCGAACTTTTTAAAGTTGTCAATGTTGAAATGCAGGATACAGTAGAAGAATACGTCGCTATCGCCAGGGAAAAAGCTGAAAATCAAAAAGAGTATTTTACAGGGCCATTAGGTAATGATGTGTTTCAGTTTTCGCCATTGCCGTGGGTGTCATATACTCATATTTCCCATACCAACTTGGGGAAAAAAGATAATGCTACGCCTCTCTTCGATTGGGGAAAATTCTTTGAAAGAGATGGGAAATGGATTCTTCCTTTTTCCGTTCAAGTGCATCATTCCTTTGTAGATGGAATACATATTGGAAAGTTGGCCGGCTCTTTACAGAACTACTTAAATGAATTCTAATTTAATGGATTATGAGCATAATGGGAACTTGCTAAGGCGTTGAGAAATCAGCGTCTTTTTTATCCCAAAATCAGCTGCATAAGCACTGCGGGCAGGAGTAACGATCTTCTGCCTTTCTTTTTCGGCCGGTTGTATTTGAGGACAATCGTAACCCACACCTAACGAAAGACTGACGTCTTTCGTTGCAGCAAGCACTGAATTTGGTCGCCCAAATTCGCTTGTTAGAGGTTTCGCCCCTAATGCCCTTTAATATGGAGCATTATTTAAACTTGACCAATCGGTCTATACAATATAGACTCAAAATATAGGTCTATGAGACATAGACTCAAGGGGGATTGCCATGAAAGAATATAAACTGTCGCGTAGCGAAGCCAAATTCGCCGATTTGATCTGGAAGCACGAACCACTTGGCTCCGGTGAATTGGTTAAAATATGCGAAAAAGAGATGGAGTGGAAAAAGTCTACAACCTATACGGTACTGAAAAACCTATGCGAAAAAGGTATCTTCCAGAATCAAAACGCAGTTGTTACATCCCTGATCAAAAAGGATGAATTTTACGCAAGGCAGAGCAGGCGGTTCGTTGAAGATGCTTTCGGAGGATCGCTTCCTAAATTTCTGGCAGCTTTCATCGGAGGCAACAGGCTCAGCGACCGTCAGGCCGAAGAGCTAAAAAGTCTAATTGACCAGCATAAGGAGGGATAGCCGTGGAGGATCTGTTTATCTCCGTTTTGAACATGAGCCTAACGGCAAGCTATGTAATCACCGCCATTATGCTGGCACGCCTTTTTCTGAAAAAAGCTCCGAAAGCGATTTCCTATGCGCTGTGGGCGGTGGCGGGCTTCCGGCTCGTGTTCCCCTTCTCGTTTGAGAGCGTGTTCAGCCTGATCCCGTTCAAGTCCGCGCCCATTCCGGCGGACATCGCTATGCAGCCGATACCGCGCGTTGACAGCGGGATTCGCATTGTCGACAATGTCGTGAGCAGTGTCCTCCCTGCCGCAACGCCCGCCGCGAGCATGAACCCGGTGCAGGTCTGGCTGACAGTCGGCGCATACCTGTGGTTCGCAGGCATGGCGATTATGCTGATTTACAGCGTCGTGTCCATGGTACTGCTCAAACGGCGGCTGAATGACGCGGTGATCATTGAGGATAATATCTACCGAGCCGAAAACCTCAAAACACCGTTTGTCCTCGGATTATTCAGACCGAAAATCTACATTCCGGCGGGGCTCACGGACGAGGAAAACCGCTATATTATCCTGCATGAGCGGACGCATATCCGGCGGCACGATCATGTTGTAAAGCCCCTCGCGTACTTTATTCTCTGCCTGCACTGGTTCAACCCGCTTGCATGGGCGGCGTTTTTACTGATGAGTGCGGATATGGAGATGTCCTGCGATGAGCGGGTGCTTAAGGAAATCGGCGGCGAAACGAAAAAAGCCTACTCCATGTCGCTTCTGTCTTTAGCGGCGGAGCGACCCATCATTGGCGGCAGCCCTCTCGCGTTCGGGGAGGGCGGCATGAAGGAACGGATCAAAAACGTGCTGAATTTCAAAAAGCCTTCTCGGGCGATCATCATTGCCGCTGTCGCGCTCGTGGCGATTCTGAGCGTGGGCTTTGCGATGAACAGAGTAACCGCCGTCACCGGCGATTATGATTTTTACAACTTTAGCGTAAATGGATTCATGCTCGGTGCCGATATAAGCGAAATGGATACGTCAACCCTCACTCCCGCCGAATCATTGCATGTCAGCGACGGATACGATTTTAATTATGAAGAAGTACGTTATAGTGCGGATGCGAACACTGGGCGGCTTATTAAAATGTTCGTCAACGTGTATGACGGCGCATATATTCCGGCGGTGACAATCCATAAGGACGAAGGCCCCATATATATTCCCCATAATCTAAATACCATTGAGCAGGTTATCGATGTTTTCGGCCAAGGCGGGGGCGGCTGGCAGGATAGAGAGCAGGGTCTGCGCTATATGGAATACCGTCAGAAAGAGGGGCAATCGTCGGCAACGGTCAGGTTTGTCTATACAAATGGTGTGTCAGATGGGATAACCCATCGTCTTGTTTGGGTAATGGCTGAGAGCAGTTTGCCGTATCACGCGGAATCGAGGGATGTGTCATCCGCTGAGCCCTTTACATTTTCATCCGATGAAACTGATCTGATAAGACTTGGTACACTTGCCTTCGACACGTATATGGAGTTTCTAATGAGTGAAAAAACTTCAGTCAATGAGCGGATCGCTTCATATAAGCTTAATGATATCTCTGTTATGGCAGGTGATATCAATGAATTCTGCGTTTCCCTGAATTATGATTTTACCACTGATAACAACAGCTATGTAAATCCCGCACGCGGCGCTAAAGGCAAGGGAACCTGGCCCGACAATTATTTGGAGCTCAGAGTCCAGCATGCATATGAGGATATATACACTATCATAAGCATCGGCACAGGCGGCGGCGGGCAGGGACTCACACCATACGCCTCGCAGCAAACCACACTTGAACCCATTGCCCCAGGGTGGTCGCCCGAGCAAAGTCTCGGCGCCGATATGGCGTCCCTTGACTACGCTTCAGATGATATCGTGATTTTCCACGGCTATTTCGGACTGTTTGTTTACGAGCTTGATTCGCGCCGGATCATACGTAGCCTTGATTTAAAACCGATCCATTGTAACGCAACGCAAGGCGACGATTATTGTGAGGTTTCGGTTAGCATGGATGGGAATACGGTGCAACTCCATCGTATGAGCAGTGAAAATATGTATGTTTATACCGTTTCAGACAATACCCTGCGGGAAACGCCTTATGAGCTTATGAGCAATCGGTTTGGAGGCAATTTTGTCGCGACAGAGGATGTGATTGATCCCGAAAAACTTGGGGCATATAGTGATCGCGCCGTCAAATTCGATACAGGGGAATATGGATATCTGCGTACCTCCGACTGGACGCTGGGCACACTCTCTTATGTACGCGATGACTCCCTGTTTTCTCTTTTCGGACGGTAGTATTGGAGAACAATCGAAACCCACATAAAACGAAAGACTGCCGCCTTTGTTGCAGCAAGCACTGAATTTGGCCGCCCAAATTCGCTTGTTAGGGGCCTTCGCCCCTAATACCTCAAAGTATTTATAGAAATGCTTTCTACAACAGCACCAATCAATATAAAGACGATTCCAACCATCAGCGTTACTTTCTCCACTTTCCATATATAAATCATATAAATCACTCATGTTAGCGAAACTGAAACGAAAAAAATGATGCTTGGCATCTTTATTTTGACAATACTCCTACATTTTTCAGCTCAGAGAATTTTCATTCAATCATTCCCATGAAAACATGGAAAAATAAAAATTGAACAGCTCATCATTTTGGGTATTATCAAACGTTTATACTATGGGGACATCCCTGGGTATTTAAATGTTGCTTTATTAAAACCATTTTTTAAGATTTTTAATCATCTTAGATGCCTTAAAACGTTTTTATATGATAAGGGAATCTTTCCGGAGGATTAACCTTGCTGCATGAAGACGAATTGCTGCAAAGAATAAAAGATGGCGATATTTCAAGTCTGGATGAACTTGTTGCGCTTTATTATCCGGGCATACTTCGTTATTGCCTGTGGCATACACAGAACAGGCAGACGGCCGAGGATGCGACGCAGGAAACTTTTTTGAAAGCCATCCGGCACCTTGATGCATATGTTCATCGCGGCAAATTCAAAGCCTACATTTACAAAATCGCCGCCAATGCGTGCATTGATTATAGCCGCAAAAGGATCACAGAGCGGTTGCCGGATGATTTGGCGGAATCCGACAACCGCTTGGAACAGATTGAATCGGAGGAAAACTTTGCATGGCTGCTGCGCCGTTTGCCAAACGAACAACAAGAAGTCGTAATGCTGCGTTTCGTACACGAGTTGAAAATCCGGGAAATCGCGGAGGTTACAGGCGTGCCGATGCGCACGGTACAGTCCCGGCTGCGGAGCGCCTTAAAACGAATTGAAAAAGACCTTTGATAAGGAGGGGAGATAGATGAACAGAAAAATGCGTTCAAAATTACAGGCTGCGCTGAAAGACCAGCCCGCCCTGCAAATATCGAAGGAACATCTGACCCAAACAATGCAAGCGGCCCGCATGGCGTACCAAAACCGCAGGCAGCGGGAGCGTATCCAATATTCGGCTTTCCTGCTGCGGCAGGTACGGTTTATCGGCGCGACCGTTTGGCTGTTGCAGGGACTTCTTTTGTTATGCGCCTTTTGGCTGTTTGGTTTTGCGATCACGGATACTGTTTCTGATCTCGCTCCGCGCCATTTGCCGGTACTTCTCGGCTGTTTTGCAGTCTTTATCGCCATGACCGGCATCCCTTTTATCGGGCGCTCGGCACAGTATAGAATGCTTGAAGTGGAAATGGCGACGCGAATTTCGATTCCAAAACTATTGCTGACCCGGATTCTTCTTATAGGCATTGGCAATGTACTGCTGCTTACGGTTTCTTTACTTCTGGCAAGAACAGGAACAGAGTTTGGTACAGGAAACATCGCCATATACCTGCTGCTGCCGTATTTGATTGCATGCTGCGGCTGTTTGTTTATTCAGATATACGCCCATGGCCGACACCAAGGATTTGCCTGCACCACCTATTGTTTCTTCTTGATTTTGCTGCTTTTTATACTGTACAAGACTGCCCCGGTGGTTTATAAACAGGCCTCAGTCGGAGTTTGGGGAGCGTTATGTGCACTGTGTGCAGTGATTCTCGCCGCAGGGTTGTATCGTCTGCTTCATAAGGCGGCCTCCCTCGACCTATGCGCGAACGGAATATAACCGAGGCGGGAAGCCCCTAGCCTCATTGCAGCGGTGTGTCGAAACTGCTTCGCAGTTTCTTCCTATGCTTAAAGAACATAAAAAAGGAGCATGAACATGGAGCTTGCGATTCATGGGTTGACCAAACGGTATAAGGATAAAACCGCCGTAAATAATGTAAGCCTGACACTTACCCCCGGCGTATGGAGTCTTCTCGGTGCAAACGGAGCGGGCAAAACAACCTTAATGCGGATGGTGGCCGGAATTTTAACGCCTACTTCCGGCAAAGTCCAATATGACGGCATAGAAATCAAAATGTTGGGCGAAGCCTACCGGGATGTCTTTGGCTATCTGCCGCAGACCTTTGGATTTTATCCGGAATTTACGGTGGCGGACTATCTGCAATATATGGCTTCGCTGAAAGGGTTGTCTAAAAGGGAAACCAATCAAAAAATAGACGAGCTGCTTCACAAGCTAACCCTTGCGGACGTTCGGAACAAGCATATCCGCAAGCTGTCGGGGGGGATGCAGCGCAGAGTGGGGATAGCACAGGCGCTTTTGAACGACCCGGATATTTTGATTCTGGACGAACCCACCAGCGGCCTTGACCCTGGCGAGCGCATACGCTTCCGAAATATCCTTTCGGAGTTTGCGCAGCAACGGATTGTATTGATTTCCACCCACATTGTGTCCGACGTGGAATATATTGCGAACCGCAACGCGATTATGAAAGACGGACAAATTATTGCGGTCGGCACTACAGACGAGCTTGTGAAAATGATGGGCGGCAAGGTATGGCAAGGAACGATTCCAGCGGAACAGCTTCATCATTATGAGCGTACCGTCCGGGTTGTGACCGTCCGCAATGAAGAAGGCGGGAGAGTATCGGTACGGTATGTTTCGGAAAGTCCGGGCTTGCCGGATTCACAGACCGCCTCCCCCCGGCTTGAGGATTTGTATCTCTGGCTGTTTCGTGGCGAGGAAGCCGTAAAGGAGGATGCCATATGAAGCGCATGATAGCTTTGGAACTCAAACGGGTGGCAAAAACCCGTTCCACATGGATACTGGCGGTGGGGGCACTGCTGCTGTCAGTCATTATGGCACTTTTGGTTATCTCCTTTGCGCGCCATTGGAACCTTGATGAAAATGGTACGGAAGTAAGGCTTACCGGCAGGGATGCGATACAGGCAAATCAGGAAATGCTGAAACCGATTGAGGGTGAGCTTACGCCGGAGAAAATACGAGCCGCCTTTGAAGCCTATCATGAGGTATATGAAACCTATGGAGCAAAGATGGAGGATATACCCAAAGATGTATATTATCAAAAAATATCGCCAATTAATGCTATATTAAATAACGTACGCGAGGTCTATGTGGATAAATCCACCGGCATTCCCGTGCCGCTGTATGAGATTTCACCTGAAGAAGCGGCCAACTTCTACCAGCAACGCACGGAGCGCCTTGCGGACTATCTGTCAAAAGAATATAAGGATGCTCCCGATGCCGTGGAACAAGCTCTTGCAACAAATGAGAAAGTAAAAGCGCCCTTCTATTATCTATATGGCGTTGGGGACAGCGACACGTCGGAGTATCTGACCATGTGCATTTTCCTGTTGGTTATGTTATGCACAGTCATTGCCGCGCCCATCTTCTCCGCTGACTATCAAAGCGGCGCGGATGACATTTTGCGTTGCGCCAAACATGGAAGGCAACGTTTGGCAATTGTAAAGCTGTTGTCCGCGATTTTGCTTACAACCGCAATTTTTGCGGTCTGCGTATCGGCCTTTATATTGATTTCATACGCCGCATTCGGTTGGGATAGTCTGAAAACAACGCTGCAACTGGCGTTTTCCGCAATATCCTTTATACCGCTTACCGTAGGAGAAGCCAATACGCTGGTTGTCTTTTCCGGTCTGCTTACTTTCCTGGCGACGGTATGCTTTACACTATTTCTTTCAACCAAATTCAAAAATCCGATTACAGTCTTGGGACTTGCCCTTGGCGGCTGTTTGTTGCCCACTGTTTTATCTTTTGCCGGAAGCGGCGCCAATATCGAAAACTGGATCAGGCTATGCTTGCCCTCAGGGGGAGTCGGACTTAGAAACAGCTTTTTCTTTGAGTTGACCGAATTTAACTTTTTACCTCTTGGGCCGATCAGCGTCTGGACACCGTATATCATCCCGGTGGCGGCAGGGATAGAGATTGTCTTGTGCTTTATCCTTGCAGTACACTCTTATTCCCGGCATGAAGCGTCCTGATCGGCTAAGGCCTAAATTTCACCATTGTTGGGAATGGGGTTCTTCTTGCGTCACCACACGGGTTTGCTTATCTTGTCCGGCGCACCGTTGCCTATCGGAGGCATTTTTCCTTTCCTCGTCATTGCGGCGGCAATCAACGGCGACGTCAACGCATCAACACCGTCCTAAAAAACTACGAGGAGTATATTGACGCTTTTAAAATAACATAACATCATAACCTGCATGTGAGCGCGTCCCCCTCTTTCCGTGCTTTTCCATAGGAGACAATCGGGGTATTTCTCCGATTTTGGGCACAGACCTTTATCTCTCGTTTTTTGGATATATTAAGTAGAAAAACTTTTTGTAAAGGAAACTTGACAAAAAGTAAGTGCTTTGTCAAAATATATGTAAAGGAAACTTGTCGGGCGGGAGGATGACTATTTGAAAAATAATGTTGAAAGGATACGAAAAGAAAAAGGGCTAAGTCAAGAGGAACTTGCTAAAAGATTGCGGGTTTCTCGGCAAACGATAAGCTCCATAGAAACGGGAAAATACAATCCCTCATTAGATTTGGCCTTTGCCATAGCCGATTTTTTTAATAAAAAGATCGAAGACATTTTCATTTATGAAAGGAGCAAATAGCCATGAAAAAAAGCTATTTATGGTGTGGTTTAAGTTTTATTGGAATTGGCTGCGTTTTAATAGGTGCCACAATTATTTTTGACACGAGGCTGCAAAGTTTATTGTACGGTTTTGCTGGTGCGCTTATTGGCCCCGGAGCGGTAATGGCAGGAAAATATTTTTATTGGATCATGCCGGAAAATGCAGAGAGATATAAAGAAAAACTTGATCATGAATCTATCGAGATACATGACGAAAGAAATGAGGGGTTAAGAAACAAGGCGGGCAGATATGCTTTCCTTTTGAGTCTTTTTGTTATTTCCACATCAATAGTTGTTTTTTCTATTCTGGGGGAATTGGAAGTCATAGAAAACACGCGCATAATTATCATGTACTTAGGAGCATTGTTTCTTTTTCAAATCGTATCGCTATCTGTGTTCCATCGGCATTTGCAAAAAAAATGTTAAAGTTATTTTATTCTGCCCTTTGCCGATAAATTCCCATGGGATACCGAGTTTGACCCTGTCCGCCTGGAATTCGGCGAGGTTTACGCCTCGCTGCGCAAAAAAGGTGGATGCGGATAGTCCGGCAGAATCAAAGGCTGAAGAGATACTATACAGCTTCTTTCATGTCCTTGTCAAATATAAATCCACATACCAGAGATGTTAAAGGCGACACCAAGACAAGGCCAAGACAGCCTACGAAGGTATGCAATATCTCTGCTGCTATTGGTTTTGAATTGAGAATATTCATTAGTGGTGTTCCTTGAGCCATATATACCATAAGAACTGTGATATAGCTTCCCACATAAGCCAATAGCAAGGTGGTGGTTTGAGTGCCAACTACGGATTTTCCAATATTAAGTCCTGCTTTCACAAGCTCTGTCTGAGTGATCTCTGGGCTATTTTTAACAATTTCCTCCAGTGCTGACGAAATATCTATTGCTAAATCAAGTATAGCTCCTGAGCTTGCAAGATATATCCCCGCTTGAAAGATGGAGGTTAGGTCCAGTTTCATAAATCCTGAGTATAACAGGGATTCGGCTCCTTCCATTACAGCACCGTGTATATTGAAGAGACTTCCAAAGGTTATGGCCAAAAAACATGTTGCTAAAGAACAAATCGTAGCACTGATAATGGCTGCATAGGCCTTTTTGGAAAAGCCGGCCACTAAAAGAAGTGTAACAATCGTCAGTACATTGCCGACAATTAGTGCCACTAATAATGGATGATAACCATGCAGCATCGCCGGTATGAGAATTTTCCAGATGCTTAGCAGGGCAAAGGCAATGGAAAGCAAGGTGCGAACTCCAGTAAATCCGGAAAAAATTATGATAACAAGTGCAAAGACTCCGATTAAAAGTAATTCCTTATCTACACGATAATGATCAATCATGTTGGCAAAGTTGATCTCGTTATTCTCATTAAAACCAATCAGTACCCAGGCTTTGTCCCCTTCTTGAAAAATTTTATCAATGGTTAAACTGCCGGTAAGCATATTATTGGCCTGAATCTGTTCTCCCTTATGCGAACCTGTTTCTATCTCAATTACAGCACTTTGATCACCGAGCTTATAGATTCCCGAACTGTTTATTCCTAAATTATTGACGGAAATGACCTTGGCCCGAACACCTTCGGTATATCTATATTCTTGCTTCTGAAATCCTGTGGGCAATATGGCAAGAATTGCCACTATGATCAAAAAAACTATGGTAAAAACAAGTTTTTTTCGATGTAGGTTCTTTAATAACTTTTTCAATTGATACTCCTTTCATCACATCATTAAAACAAGGCTGGCGTAAATTCCAGCCTTGTTTTATCTATTCTATTAAAATCCTGAGTTGTTTTTTAGAATGGCTAGTTAAGTTTCGTAGCTGCTACTAATTTATCGTATACTTCCGTGTTCTCATAGGCGCCGTTAAATAGCTCTGCGCTTGCACCTGTTGCATATACCGGTACCGGCACTCCTGTATGCGAATATGAGGTCCATCCTATACCGGCTTTATTATTAATAATGTGTGTTAATGTTACTGAAAGCGGATTGTAACCGCCGTATAACAGATCGGTTTCTTCATTGTCAGTAGGCTCATCTGCCATGGTTTCAGCAAAAGCAGTTTCTAGTTTAGCCATTTCTCTATCTGATAATTCTAATGTCATATAACTTGGCTCACCTTTACGACTGATGTCGCCGGTCGCATTGTTAACAAGACCAAAGTTTTTAGTAATCACCGGCATGACATCTGCAAATGTTAAATTGGGGTTATTTTCCTTCATATTGTCGATCAATTCATCAAATGCAACATACGTCATCTTTTGATTATTTAAGAGATGAAAAGCGGTATCATAATTGGTTGTTGCTTGCCCTATCGTCATGCCGCCTGTTTCATGGTCGCCGGTTACAATGATCAAAGTTTCATCGGGGTGCTTTTTAGCGAAATCCACCGCTACTTGAATCGCATCATCAAATGCTAAAACGTCTTCAATATTTGCTTTGGCATCATTAGCATGACCTGCCCAGTCGATTTTCCCGGATTCGGCCATCATGAAAAATCCTTTATCATTATCAAGAACATCAATGCCCTTCCGAACAAAATCTGCCAGAGTTAAATCTCCCGGTTTATTATCCAGTGCATAAGGCATCGCGCCACTATCTTGAGTAACCGGCGTCACTGCATATACTTTCCCGGATTGGCTGTTAAGAGCTAAGATATCTTCTTTGGTTCTCGCTATAGCGTATCCTTTTTCTTCCAAAATCGTATAAGCATCTTTTTGATCATTATTCTTTCCTGTTGCTTGATTGATCGTACCGCCACCAAAGTAGTCGAAGTCTGAATCGGCCATTTGCAGCGCTATGTCATAATAATCATTTCTTGAAGCTACATGTGCGTAATATGCTGCCGGTGTGGCATGATTAATTGTTACTGTTGAGATGATGCCTATCTTCATGCCTTTTTCCGCTTTCAGTCTTTCAGCTATAGTTGAGGGAATATTAGCTCCATCAACACTCTCGGAGGTGTTAGCTGATTTATATCCTACCGGTTTTAACCCAATAGTTCCGCTCCAGGTTTTAAATCCTGATGATAAAGAAGTTGCAGTAGATGCGGAGTCTGGTGCAAAGGATGTTGCATCCTGGGTGGTTTGATATCCTGCGGCCTCAAAATCTTGGAAACTAACTTCTTTTAAAGTAAGTTGGTTATGACTATTGTTCCCTTTATAAATCTGAGCTGAATTCACCTGAACTGCTGCCATACCGTCTCCAATGAACATAAATATGTACTTGGGAGTTTTTGTCGTTTGCGCTGCTGTGCTTGATGACTGTGCCGCTACACTTTGTGGCATTAAGTTCAAATCTTTAAATGGTGAAAATCCTGTGATTAATGATAATATCATTACCAAGCATAGCAAAGCCACCAACGATTTCTTGGGTGATGTTAACCTTTTTAACATGGCGATCCATCCTTCCAATTTATTTTATACCCCCAGTATAGAGGTGAGAGGTTAAAGACAAATTAATTTAAGGTAATTTGATTGTGCTAAAAACGAAAAATTTTAGTCAATTCTGAGGTATTTAAACCTGCTTGAAAGCGCATTGGCCTTTTTGCCCGGGAGCACATTGAAGCTGTTTTCCCGATGTGGAGCTGCTAAAGATGATGAGGTGTTCTTTAAAATTTTTTAATACCTATTGCCATTCGTTTCTACAATATGTAGAATAAAAAACAAGACGTAGAAACGTAGGGGATATCACGATGATCAATATTACAAATGCAGAAATGGAGATTATGCGCATCGTATGGGACAGTGGTGAAAGAGTGACCACCAAGGACATCATGGAAAAGCTGCCCGGCAAAAAAGCAACCACCATCCTGACCCTGGCCGGCCGGCTGATCGACAAAGGAGTGCTGAAATCAGTTAAGCTTGGGCGTTCTCATGCCCATGAGTACTGGGAGGGAATCAGCGAAAAAGACTATCAGAAAATGCAGACCCGGAATTTTATCCGATCAATTCACAAGGGTTCCGCCAAAAGTCTGATCAGCGCCCTGTTTCAGGATGAAGATTTGACGCAAGAGGACATTGAAGAGCTCAGGGATTTTATCGAAAAGCAGGTGAAGCCCCATGATTAAAATGCTGTTTATGACTTCTCTCACCGGCAGCGTCATCAGTCTTTTGCTTATACTGCTTAAAACCAGGCTGGTGCAAAAATTAGGCGGCACCTGGTATTATCATCTATGCCTGCTTTCTCTGGTGCTGTTTGTTGTGCCCATACAAGTCAATGTAGGCGGGCTTTTGCCCCAGCCCGTAATTATCGAGGAAAGAGCGCCCGTGCAGCAGCAAGCCGATCTGACCATCCACACCGCTCCAACCCCAGGGGAAATTGTCCCGGCAGCCGCGGGGCAAACGGCTGGTCAGCGTCATCTGCCAGTTCCGGACGTCGGACAATGGATGTTGGGAATTTGGGCAGCGGGTTTTGTCTTGATGCTTGGCAGATACCTATGGGGCTATTTCAGGTTTAAGACCAAAGTAACCCAGAACAGTCCTATCGGCAAGGCGGAAAATTTGGATGTTGTGGTAAGCAGCTATGTCCACTCTCCCATATTGATTGGTTTTTTCAAGCCTGCAATCGTGATCCCACAGGCGGAAATCAGCCCCTATGATTATCGGTTGGCATTAAAGCATGAATTGACGCACCATAAGCAAAAAGACGCCTGGTGCAAGCTTTTGGCGGTGCTGGTAAACTCCCTGCACTGGTTTAACCCCCTTACATATTTTATGGTGCGCAATATAAGCGAGGCCTGCGAATACGCTTGTGACGAAAAAGTGACGCAAGGGATGGGCTGGGAGGAAAAGAAAGGCTACAGCGATATGATTTTAAATTTTGCCTGCCACCCTTCCCCGGCTTTAAGCAGCAGCCTGGCCCGGAATAAAAAACAATTGTTCAGGAGGTTTGAACTGATTATGAAAACCGGTACAAAAAGTAAAAAACTTTTGGGCGTCCTGCTGGCTGCGGTGATGATGGCCGGTTCCGTAACGGCCACGTCACTGGTGTTCGCGGAGGAACTAAAACCGCTGTCCAGATTCGGCGGCGCATTTGTAACCCACTATGATCCATCTAAGAGTCTCGAGGTCAATGTGCTCAATACACTGGATATTCATTACGATGCCCCACTCCCACTACTTAGGGTTTATACTATGCCCGGCACAACCTATATTGACGTCAACGGACGGAAAATAGATACTTATAACCGAACCGAGCCCTATTACGGTGTGGAAAAGGAATGGAAAGAGAAAAACTTCGCCGTTGAAACCATGACAACGAAAACCCTGTCCATAGAAGGAAAAGACGTTACCGTAGCATTTGCCGGCCAAGCCGCCGCCTACCGGGACGATAAAGTGATCGAGAAAATGATCAGAAACCAGATCACCTTTGAACTGAGCTATCGCGACGATATTTTTGATTATGACCATCAGGCTTTTATCAACCAGCTGATCAGCCGCGGTGCCTATGCCATCAATGAGGTGGTCACGCCGGAAAATTTCAACCCCTTTATATTTCACAGACAAAACGGAGATTTTTTAGGCGAGAAAATACTAACCAAGTTTGATAAAAAGGAAAAAATCTCTGATATTTTCAATCAAAAAACAATCATACCGCAAAACATCGATGGCAATCAAGGCGCACAGCTTGGGGACAGCTTTGTGATCGGAAGCGGCGAAACCCTGGCCATAGACATCAAGGAGACCACCGACAAAATGCCTAAGGTCAACTGGGCCATCATCAATGTGACAACGGGCGAACCGGTGGATTGGATGCCCAGCGCGCCAGGCGGCCACAGGTTTATCTATACACCGAGAGAGGCTTACGCCAACCATACTTTCAAGGTGATAATGAGCGGGGAAAAAAGCGACACTGCAACCATTGAAATTTTCACTTACCGGACGGGAGCAGGCGAAGTCGCATCTGACGGACAAACTACAACTAAACTCGATGAAAACTGACCGTTTCGGCCAGGCAGCTATAATGATGCTTCTGTGCCAGCGGCTTTTCTTCCAAAAGCGCTTGCAAGACTTCTTCCAGCAAATCCAGGTTATACCCGCGCTTTTTTAACAGCTTATAGTCCTTGCGGAATGGTGCGGTCGTTTTTAATGTCAGCATTCGCGGTCCAGTTCCTCGAACAGTTCGCGAGCAGAAGCGTAGGATTTCGCCGGGATTTTTCCGCTGGCAATGTCCCTGGCTTCCTGCATGGCTGTTTCGGTTTCATCGTTATAGCCGGGCTGTTTCCTTTCAAAAGGCAGGCCACCCACCATCAAAGACTGATGCAGGAAAATGTTCACCGCTGGTTTCACCCAAAAAACTCCGCAAAGAGAGATTGAACGGGCACTGCATTATAAAGAAGATTATGAAAGAAGATGTGACAATGAGTAAAGCAGGAGCAAAGTTTTCCGAAGTGAAAGAGCCTTTAATGAAGGATGAAGAATTCAAGGCGGAGTACGAAAAGTTAAAACCGCGCTATGATGTGATTTC
>NZ_DCEA01000071.1:0-36576 GCF_002316705.1 Syntrophomonas sp. UBA1041 | reverse complement strand
AAACCGCGCTATGATGTGATTTCGCAAATCATTGAAGCGCGAACCAGCCAAAATATTACCCAAGAAGAATTGGCGCTTCGGGTTGGGACCCAGAAATCCAACATCAGCCGTCTGGAAAGCGGAACCTACAATCCATCACTGGATTTTCTGACGAAGGTTGCCCGCTCCCTTGGAAAAGAGGTACAGGTTACGTTGAAATAACTATTGTGAGAAGCTGTAAAGAAGTCGTAACACACCAGATAACTATAAAAAAAGGCGCTGAGCTCTCAGTGGCCTTTTTTATAAGTACCACGTATGGCGCGTAACCGACAGGCGCTTTGAGAGCGCAGAATCAAGCGGGCGCTTAAGATAAGTATCGTATCCATACTATCCCTGTGCAGAACCAACCACAAAGGCCTCCGCTTCTTTCCGGACGCCTTTGTGGTTATTGGCGGCTGTCAAAAATTTACGGTTCTTGGCGCATCGGTAAAGGATGAAAAAACCGCCTCTGCGTCTTTCAAGTAATAGACCTGGGTGTTGCCGTCGCCGGCCGCATACCTTCCCTGCAAATCGGGATAGGCATCCAGCATAGACTGTTGCGCCTCAAAGCGCTTGTCCTCCACGAGCGTGGCGGCAACCCGTATCCACTCTGTTCCGTTGAAGGCACATATCTCCACCTTCGGATTTAGGGTGATCTGTTTTGCCACATTCTTGACCTTGCCTGTCTGGATATACAGCTTGTCATCAAAGATGTTTACGGTGCCGAAGGGACGTACTCTCGGCTGATCTCCTTCTACCGTAGCGATAAAGTATGCGCTGCATTTTTTCAGAAATTCATATACTTCCTGCATGCTAGAGCCCTCCTTTTTGTAATGTGTTGAGCTGCAATACCCTGGTTGACATAATTATATGAATTAAAATCTCTTTTGGAAATCAAAACAAATTCCAATTAGGCATTCAGTCAACGGATGCTTTTTACAAGAGCAATCGAGAAATGGTTGCTCTTTTCTATTGACAGCCGCAACATAGGGACCTACAATGTACCATATCAAACAGTCCGACATACAACATTAATGTTGAGCGTACAGGAGGCAAAGATGAAAAAGAAATTGATTGGCATTGAACTTCGCTCCCTTAACAATCTCATAATGCGTAAAGTTGAAAACTCATCCGCTAAAAAACAAATAGATTCTATTACCGGAACAAACGGCTGGATCATCGCCTTTCTTGTTGAGAACGCAGATAAGGAAATCTATCAGAAAGATTTGGAGGAACAGTTTTCTATCACCCGCTCAACTGCTTCTAAAGTCCTCATATTAATGGAGAAAAAAGGCTTGATCCAACGGCACAGCGTTCCCCATGATGCCAGATTAAAAAAGCTAGTACTGACAGAAAGGGCATGGAAAATCAGTGAGCTGATGATAGATGACGCAATCCGAATGGAAGAAACGCTTACCCGGGGATTCACAGAGGAAGAATTGGAATATCTCTACAGCTGCATTCAAAAGATGAAAAATAATATCCAATAAGTTATCAATATAGCATCATGTCATTGCATTGTTTTATCGCAGCTGCCGCTAAATATCAAGCCAAGCAGAAAAGGGAAAACGTACATGCTCAAAAAATTGACTGCCAGCATAGGGCGGTATAAAAAGGAATCCATTCTTACCGCGGTATATGTAACCCTCGAATCGATCTTTGAAATTATCATTCCTACGCTGATGGCATATCTGATCGATTACGGCATCCATCAAAAGAATATGTCCTATGTTCTGTGGATGGGACTGGCCCTGGTTATGTTCGCGATACTCTCCCTGCTGGCCGGCATTCTTGCAGGCCGCAGCGCGGCGGTTGCATCTTCGGGCTTCGCCAGAAATTTACGCCGCGACATGTTCTATAATGTGCAAAAGTTTTCTTTCTCCAACATTGATAAATTCTCAACCGCGGGCATCATAACGCGGCTGACAACCGACGTCACCAATGTGCAGAATGCGTATCAGATGCTGATCCGCTTCACGGTACGCTCTCCGCTGATGATTGTGTTCGCCTTGATTTTTTCTTTCCGGATCGACTCCCGTTTGTCGCTGATCTTTCTGGCTGTCATTCCGGTGCTCGGTATGGGCCTATGGCTGATCATGTCGCGTGTGCACCCGATTTTCGTACGGGTATTCAATACTTATGACAAACTGAACAATGTCGTTCAGGAAAATCTGCACGGCATCCGGGTCGTCAAATCCTATATCCGCGAAGATCACGAAAAACAGAAGTTCGCAGGCATTTCACAATCCATATTTCGGGATTTCTCCAGGGCGGAAAAAAGGCTGGCGTTTAATATGCCGCTGATGCAGTTCTGCCTTTTTACCAGCATGCTTTTGCTTTCCTGGTTTGGCGCCAAAGAAATCATAGCCAGCGGCAACGATCCCGTGATCGGGCTTTCGACGGGAGAACTGGCCGGCCTGATCACCTATGCGATGCAGATACTTATGAGCCTGATGATGCTTTCCATGGTATTTGTCATGATCATCATTTCCCGCGCCTCGGCGGAGCGTATTGTGGAAATCCTGAATGAGGAAAGCGATCTGGAAAACGGAGAAAATCCGGTGTGCACGGTAAAAGACGGTTCCATCACTTTTGCAAACGTCACTTTTGCCTATGACCAAAAAGCCGCCAAGCCGGTTCTCGACGGCATCAACCTTTCCGTCGCGTCCGGGGAAACGGTCGGTATTCTCGGCGGGACCGGATCTTCCAAATCGAGCCTTGTTCAGCTGATCCCGCGGCTATACGACGTGGTGAACGGAAAAGTAACCGTCGGCGGCGTAGACGTACGGGATTACGATATTGAATCGCTCCGCAATCAGGTGGCGATGGTTCTGCAGAAGAATGTGCTGTTTTCCGGCACGATCAAAGAGAATCTCCGCTGGGGTGATGAAAACGCGACGGATGAAGAAATCATCCAGGCCTGCCGGCTTGCCCAGGCTGACGGCTTTATCCGGGAATTCCCGGATCAATATGACACCTATATCGAGCAGGGCGGCGCCAATGTTTCCGGCGGCCAGAGGCAACGGCTCTGTATTGCCCGGGCCTTGCTGAAAAAACCCAAAATTCTGATCCTGGACGACTCCACCAGCGCGGTTGACACCAAGACCGACGGATTGATCCGTCAGGCATTAAAAAAGGATATCCCGGACACGACCAAAATCATTATCGCCCAGCGGGTTTCATCTGTTCAGGACGCCGACAAGATTGTTGTGCTTGATGATGGCAAAATCAAAGCGGTCGGCACCCACGAGGAACTGCTCCAAACCTGTGCGATCTACAGGGAAGTCTATGAATCTCAAAATAAAGGGGGCGTTCTCCATGCGTAAAATGATGCCGCAAGGAGAGCCGAAGGCGTACGGCAAGCCGCCGGTGCGGCATTTCAAACCGGATACGGGCAAAAGACTGTTTTCCTATATGGATGAATATAAAATTCAACTGATATTCGTTGTCGTCTGTATCCTGTTGAGCGCGGCCGCAGGCGCGGCATCCTCTTTGTTCCTTCAGATCCTGATCGACAGGTACATCGTTCCACTGCTGGGACAAATCCAGCCCGTGTTCACAGAACTGCTTCAGGCGATTCTTCTTATGGGCCTGATCTATATCATCGGGGTGCTTTCCACCTTGTTTTATAACCGGACCATGGTTGTCATCGCGCAGGGTACGCTCAAAAAAATCCGCGACCAAATGTTCACGCATATGCAGACCCTGCCGGTCCGGTATTTCGACACGCATACCTACGGTGATCTCATGAGCCGCTATACCAATGACACCGACACGCTGCGCCAAGCCATTGCCATGAGTTTGCCGCAGATGTTTGCTTCCCTTATTTCTGTCATCGCGGCATTTTTCGCCATGCTTTATCTCAGTGTCGGCCTTACCGCCTTCGTTGCTCTATTTGCTTTTGTTTTACTGAAGATGATCAAGGCCCTGGTAGGCAGAAGCGGCGCTTTCTTCATGAAACAGCAGCAATCCCTGGGCGATGTCAACGGTTATATCGAAGAAATGATTAACGGCCAGAAGATCGTGAAGGTCTTCTGCCATGAGAAAAAAACCGAGGAAGAGTTTGACAAAAAAAATGACGAACTCCGCTACTGTGCCACTGAGGCGAACACATACGGCAACGTCATGATGCCGGTGGTAATAAATATGGGTTACATGCTCTACGTGATTCTTGCTATTATCGGGGGCGCAGCCGGCATAGCGGGGATTCCCAACCTGAGTCTCACCGGGGTCAATGTCCTGACCATCGGTACGATCGTGTCCTTCCTTACCCTGTCCCGCAGCTTTATCAACCCGATCGGTCAGATTTCCATGCAATTCAACATGGTGGTCATGGCCCTCGCCGGCGCGTCAAGAATTTTTGCGCTGATGGACGAGGAAAGCGAACAGGACGGCGGGTACGTCATCCTCGTCAATGCCAAAATGGAAAACGGGGAAATTAGGGAAAGCCAGGAAAGAACGGAAACATGGGCCTGGAAGCATCCCCACAGCGACGGGACGGTAACCTATACGCCGCTCAAAGGGGACATCCGTTTCTTCGATGTGGACTTCGCCTACGAAAAAAATAAGACCGTCCTGCACAACATCACCCTTTACGCAGAACCCGGCCAAAAGGTGGCTTTTGTCGGGGCGACCGGAGCGGGAAAGACGACGATCACCAATCTGATCAACCGCTTTTACGATATTGCCGACGGAAAAATCCGGTATGACGGCATCAATATCAATAAGATCAAAAAGGCTGACCTTCGCCGGTCGCTGGGCATCGTTTTGCAGGATGTAAACCTGTTTACGGGAACGGTCATGGACAATATCCGTTACGGCAAGCTGGACGCGACGGATGAAGAATGCATTACGGCCGCCAAGCTGGCCAACGCCGACGGATTTATCCGTATGCTTCCGCAGGGGTATCACACCGTGCTGGAAGGCGATGGCAGCGGCCTTTCCCAGGGGCAGCGGCAGCTGATTTCCATCGCCCGCGCGGCCGTGGCCGACCCGCCCGTCATGATTCTGGACGAAGCCACCTCTTCGATTGATACCCGGACCGAAGCGATCGTCCAAAAGGGCATGGATTCCTTGATGAAAGGCCGGACGGTTTTTGTGATTGCCCATCGTCTGTCGACCGTTCGAAATGCCGATGTAATTATGGTGCTGGAGGATGGCCGCATCATTGAACGGGGCAGCCATGAACAACTCATCGAAGCGAGAGGAAAATACTATCAACTGTATACAGGCGTATTTGAACTTGAATAATATTTGTGCTGGATGAAAATGTGTGATAAAAGGAATATCAATAGTAATGCGTCCAGCCTTATTTCGCTTACCCAATACACCGAACCTGTTTTTACCGCCGTCGCATCCTTCTTTATCCTGGGGGAACATCTTTTCGGCATGGGCTGGTGGGGCGCTGCCTTGCTACTGGCTTGTATTGTCTACGGCAATTATATCGAAAGGAAGGTGGAGGCTATATTGCAGACTGGTTCAGCTGTCATAAATTCTAATTTATTATAGCTTGGGATTTCGGAATTATTTATATTAGTGAACTATACCAACGAATAGAAAGGACTGATCATCAATGAAAATTGAAATTGGCAAAGAAAGACCGGCTTGCTATCAAGAGATATATCCCGGGGTTTTTGATATTTTTTCACACTTTGAATTTGCCAGCGCCATACCGCATGTTTTATTTGCTGTTACAACGCTGAAAGAAAACGGCAAAACAAATGTGAATTATCATTCGTGGAGCTGCTTTCAGGGCGATAACGGCGGTTTCTTTGCCATACTCGCAGGCATTTATCAACATACCCATACCTATGCTAATTTGAAGCGTACAGGCGAATTTTGTATTAATTTTTTGTCGCTCAAGTATATGGATAATCTCAATGCTACAATAGAGAAAAACGGGATTGAGGATGATGAGTTTCTTGTAGGCGGTTTTACAGTGGAAAGGGCATTGAACGTTAATGCGCCTCGTATCAAAGAGAGTTTTTTGAGCTTGGAATGTAAAGTGAACCAAATAACGGACTTATCCCATGCCGGAACAACAGCTCTGGTGATCGGTGAAGTGCAACATATAGCCATCGACAGCGAATATGCGGGTGATATGCAAAAACGATATGGCGAAGATGGTTTTATGTTGCTGGCCCATTCTCCCTTCAATCATGAAAAAAACGAATATAACAAGACGATGACGGCGACTTTGAAGTTACAAAGAGAAACTTAAAGTTGGTCATACCTTCCGCAAGATGAAAAATGACCTGATGGACGCCATTCGTTCCCTGCACCACATGCCATCATCCGCTTTGCCAAGCAGAAGGGCGGCGCGAGGATGATTCATATTGGCGACGGAGCAATCATCGCAGCGAATTCCTGCCTCAGGGGCGCTAACAGGAAATTTGAATTGCGAGTTATCAGAAGGCGATGTGTAATTTGGAACCGAAAGCATGTACGCGTTTAGGGAGGGGATTCATAATGCTTGAAAAAGTACCGACTCATGAAGAAATGACTGCTTTGCTTGGACAACCGCTATTTGAAATTTGGATTGAACTGAGCAATTTGATTGAATCAAAATATGATATGGAAAGGCTTTGGAATAGTGGAGGCAAAAGGTGGACATACGAGTATAAATATCGCAGAGGCGGTAAATCCCTGTGTGCTTTATATGCTAAAGAAAACGTTTTTGGTTTTATGATTATCTTTGGCAAAGGTGAAAGAGCTAAATTTGAAGCAAAGAGGAACAATTATTCGCTGGAAGTACAAAGAGTTTACGATGAATCCACCACCTATCACGATGGAAAATGGATGATGTTTGAATTGACGGATACATCACTATTTCCAGATATGGAGAAGCTGTTGCTGATTAAGCGAAAACCTAACAAAAAACGGCGCGAACCGGAGCAATAAGCAGAGATAAACTATTGAAAAGCAAAAGGCAGGGAGATTCCGTAGGTTACCCTGCTTGGCATGCTATCCTGGTGTATTACTTTTTGAAATTATCTATCCATTTGACAAAGAGGGGGAAAGCATGAACGATATGACAAGATACAGGCTGTTGATGATAGGATAAAAAATCAGTTGATAAATAGTTGATAAAAGTACTGTATCCTTTAGGGGGACAGGAGGTATTCGGTGAGATGAGAAATCGAATTTTAATCGTCGATGATGAAAATGACATCGTTAATTTATTGAAAGATCATTTTGAATATAGCGGCTATGAAGTGCTAACTGCTGAAAGCGGCGAAGAAGCGATTAAAAAATCTGAGCAGCAGCCGGATGTCATTCTGCTTGACATCAATATGTCCAGGCTTGACGGTTTTCAAGTTTGTAATCGCATCCGCAATTTTGTTTCATGAACGGGTTTTTTCATTATCCGGTAAGCAGCAATAGCGATGCTGAGGCATTAAGCAACAGCGGAAATATGGAATACCTTTGGGTTCCGGCTTCGGAGGCCGAGTTAACATCCGGCACGATAAATTACCTCCAGGAAAATATCGGCAATGGCAGCATTCCTGCGGAGAAAGCAAAAACTTTTTCAGAAATTTTGCCGTTTACCTGCTGCCGACCATTGTGTTTTTAAGTGCATTTATCATGTTCATCATGCTTTTATTCAAAAAAGCCATTGCCGTATTTCCCATCTACATTGCTTACGTCATTTTTAACGTAACTCCAAAGGCCTTTGAAAACGGCGACAGCCTGGGGGTTTTGTCCAGAGCGATTATCCGGCTTGACGGGCAGTTGGTAAACACACAGGATGTGATGCTGAATCGGGTAATCTATCTGGTGTTGGCGGCGGTATTGATTTTTGTTGCCTGCAAGTTGTATGACCGCCTGAAAAACAATTTAAGAAAGGCCGTTACAATATGAGATATAATCTGAAACTCCTGTTTTCTCCGGTAAAATGGCTTTGCTGCCTGTTGTTTTTCGCCATTATACCAGTTGCCATGTATGCGCCGACTTATTTTGATTTCGCCAACATATGCACGATATATATGCCTTTTGTCGGGGTGGCTTTGTTTACGGATTTAATGACCATCGACCAGAGCAACGGCTTTGAAGAAATAGCGTATATATCAAATCGAAAGCCAATCAAAACCCTGGCGCAAAGGTACTTTATCATGGCTGTTCTGCTTTTGGCGTTTGTGCTGCTCGCCAATTGCATTTTCAGGCTTTTTCAGCTAATCAATAATGACTTCTGGCCGGAGCCGCTCTCCTTGCTTGAATTTGTTCTGTTTGCCTGCGGCAGCAGCCTGATGCTCGGAACGCTCTCCATGAGCATTGCGAACATTATGAACAACCCCTATGTCGGGTACGGCGCAGCCTTGCTCTATTGGGTATATTGGAATATAAACAGCGAAAAACAATCGCTGCTCAACTTGTTCCCCTTTATAGCGAATCCGACATTTTACGAAAAATTCTTAGCGGTAGAATACCTGTCGGTTATTTTATTGATAATCCTTAATTGTCTGTTAGTGAGAAGGAGTCCTTATCCCTGTACGGTAGCCGGGACATCAAACGGTATCTGAAACTGGCATATAGGCAATGCTTATCTGAAGGATCAAAGCAGACTCCATTTTTGGCAAGATGTTACCAAAGAGAAAATTCATATTGTATTGAAAAAGGCCCCAATATGCCAACAGGAACAAGGTTATTGCGTGACATGTTTTAACCTTCGGCCTCCGGGTTCTGCCATTCTAACGGGCTGTGCACTTAGATAACCTGAAGCCCTTAATCGTTACCTCTTGCTTTTCACTATAATATAAAGTGAAGTGGATACTGGTGTTTGTTTTAAGATGAAATCCATGGTAGACTTTTGATATAGAATTGATAGGAGGTGCCCATGATGCGCAACCAATATCGCAGGCCAGGGGTGATGATCGTTAAGCCCTCCTCTGTGATTCGTTCCGATTATAAGAAATTCTCCAAGCTTTGTCACGAAACAGACGACCCAATCATCATCACTAATAACGGTGAAAACGATCTCGTTGTTATGAGTCATGAAGCTTTTTGCCGTCGCGAGGCATGGATTCGATTACAAGCCAAGCTGGTCTCGGCAGACAAGCAGATTATAGAAGGCAATCTATCTGATCATAACGAGGTTTTCTCTAAGCTTTGGGAGCGCATTCATGAAAAAGCTTAAAATACGGTACACGCAAGATGCGGTAGATGACTTGGATAGCATTTTTGATTATATTTCGGAAGACAAGCGCACGGCGGCGGGCCACATGCTCGAACAAATTGAAAATTCAATTCTACAATTGGCCGACAATCCGCGTATGGGAACTGTACTCCCAACCAATGAGCTCTCATTAGTCGAGCCGGGATACCGCCGTATCGTGGTTAAGCCGTATATTACCTTTTATCGGATAGGGAAAGAAGAAATTTTCATTTCTTGTGTACTTCACAACAGACAGGATTGGATGAATTTGCTGTTTGAAAGCAGTTATCCTGATGAGTAAGGCCAAAGTAGCAGCAGGTGACTATACGTTAAAATAGCGGGGCCGAAAGCGAAAGCCGAAGTGATTGAGCTCCGAAAAGAGTTGGACCGATGTGGTTACGGTTCTTTCTTTTTCGGTCGGTTGTATTTAGGCCAATCGTAACACACACCCAACGAAAGAATGGCGTCTTTCGTTGCAGCAAGCACTGAATTTGGCTAGCCAAATTCGCTTGGCGCGGTAAGATAACCTGATTCCATAAGGGCTGTGTGAGACTGGTCTTCACCTTAAGGTTGGGAGACGTTGGGGACGTTAGGTGACAGACCATGGGTGAGGTCGGCATGGCCCAGAAAATAGAGCATTGCGCCAGTTCCTACATCTTGAATCGGCGTGTGTTCCGGTCAGTGAGACTACCAGCAGGATCATCTCAGGGGGCGGTGGGAACGCAGGATAAAAAGCACCGCTTCCCAGAGAGCTTTCCGGCGGTGAGCAGCAGTCGGGCTCCATTGTTGAACTTGGGATTGCAGCGTTTAATATTTGCATTTAAGAAAGTTGAGCACGATGAAAGATGCCAAGCTGATACTAAAAATACTTACAGGAGTGATGGCGGCAGCACTCTTGGGCGGCATACTTTTTATTGCCAGTTCTTTTATGGGCAATCCAATAACAGCGATGCTGGCCAATAAGGCTGTAAAGCACTATGTGGAGCAAAACTATTCTTATCTGGATCTTGAAATAGAAAAAGCGAGGTACAATTTCAAAAGTGGTTCCTATGTGACAATGGCTAAGTCTAAAACCAGCATGGATACTAGATTCGCCATATATTACCGTGACGGCAAGATTACGGGAGATACTTATGAAAGTAATGTATTAGGGATGTTTAATACGCTGCAAAGGCTGGCAAATGAATATTCTGTTATTGCTCAGACAATTATCGCAGAAGAACTCGGGTATAAAAATAACAGTACAATGGTGATGTATGATAAAAGCGTATATGAAAATGCTCATGATAGTTTGGAGCTTGATATGAAGTTCGACAAATCATTGCCTATTGATGCAGAAGTTACTATTCGGCTTGATTTACAGGACAACTCCTTGGAAGGTATCGCCAAGGTTTTAACTGATGCTCACCGGGCATTTGCAGACAATGGCTGCAATTTTATAAAACATGCTTTGAGTGCTGAAAATGATGGAATGCTGGTAATGGTTCACGAAGTTACCGCTGCAGATATTGAAAGCGGTGAGCTTGTAAGGCTTCTTAAAGAGGCCAAAGATAATGGCAGTTCAGGGAGAATCCAGGTTTTTATCAAAGGAGAGAATAAATAGCCCGGCGGGCGTTATTGCGGAGGGCCTATGTCTAATCCGGGAAGTGTCGTGACGGACGGCGGCAATGACCGTCAAAGCATTCTAAAAGCGGCCTGATCGTATTGACAAAACCGAGGGCAATTACAGTCTCCTGGAATCCCCGGAGCAGTCCCTGAATGGTAAACTCTTTGTCCAATTCATCGCGCTGATTTTCCTGTCTTATGTAAAGAAAGCGACGCAAGACAGGAATCTTTTTGGAGAGTACACCATTCAAGGCCTGCTGGACCCACTGGATGTCATCGAATGCTTCGGCAGACCGGGCCGCGATTTACGGATGTCAGAGATTACTGCCAAGCAGCGGGATTTTTATATTCAGTTAGGCGTCAAGCCGCCTTCCTCGTTATGAATGTGCGGGAATCCAGGCAGTTTATCGCCGCCCTCCTCAACAAGGCTATGAGATGAAAACCGCCATGAAACACTTGGCGATGCATCCTTTAGGCAAGGAGCGTTTGTCCGGTTGAAAGTTTATTCATCAGTCAGACGAAATTTACGTTATGAAGGATGGTGATTGTTGATGGAAACAAAGAGTGATATTGTAAACAACTCAAATCCCCAAGAATGTTTTGTGATAATGCCAATTACAGATTCTGATGGATATGAGAAAGGACACTTTCAAAGAGTCTATTCTGATATTTTTGTACCAGCTATTGAGAAAGCTGGATTTAAGCCAATCCGTGCCGATGATGATAAGCGAACTAATTTAATACAAATAGAAATTTTACAAAAGTTAATAGATTCCTCTATGGTTCTGTGTGATTTAAGTGGCAGAAACCCTAATGTTCTTTTTGAACTTGGTATAAGACAAGCTTTTGATAAGCCCGTAGTTTTAGTTCAAGAATTCGAAACACCACAGATTTTCGATATTTCATCTATAAGATATGTTGAATATCATAAGACCAGAATTTACCACGAGGTTATTGAAGATCAAAAAGTTATTTCTCAAGCAATCATAGATACAGTGAAGGCATGCGAGAATAATAGCATTGTAAATTCCATTATAAGGTTATTAGATTCAATAGAAGTTGCTAGATTTAATGAGTATAAAGCAATTCCTGCATACTTTATTTTACATGAAATTGAAAGTATACGTTTTGATATGCAAAGGTTAAAAGGAGAAAGCATAGAAGATTATCTAAAGAAGATTGATCAAGAGAAGGAAGGACTTACATATTATACCAATTCCGTTGAAGTTATGATACAAAATAAAAGACGATCATTTGAATTACCAAAATTTCTAAGAGCTGAAATTGACAGATTTCGCAGAATAGCAAAATATGACAGCTATGGAGAATATATGAAAATTGCTGATAGTTATGAGGATCTACTTAATAAAGTGGAGGCATACTTAGAATCATTTAAAAGATAAATAAGTTCAAGATTATTGGGGAGCCTCCCCAAACCCGGCCACTTCGGGCCAAGTTGACCCGAAGTCAGCGCGTTGCGCTTTTTGTTGCGTTATGTCGCTATCGCTCCATTTCCTTGTTTTTCTGTGTGTCCGTCAGGCAAACAGATCCGCCCCACTTCCGTCTTTCGGAATCGTCAACCAGTCCGCCTTTTATCCGCTATCCTCTCAACACCATGAATGAATATCTTGACAATATGACAAGGATGTCATAAAGTTTTGTTATAAACATGACATGGTTGTCATGCGCGATGGGTCTAACTATTTTTGTGTACTAAATGACCACCCAGTAGCTGGAGGAGGAAATAACTTGCCTAAAAGTACTTTCTTTAATTTGAGCGAAGAGAAGAAGAAGAAAATATTCGATGCAGCTGTGCAGGAGTTTTCAAAGCAGCGTTTCAGCGACGCGTCCATCAACCAGATCGTCAAGAACGCAGGTATACCTAGGGGCAGTTTCTACCAATATTTTGCCGACAAAGAAGATATCTATCTTTACGTGGGGGAAGAAATGGCAAAGGATATAAATGAGATTCGAGGAAACCAAGAAGCCTTCAACTCAAATGCCAGCTTTTTTGAAATCATTATGCAACGAGCCAAAGATACCTTTAAAGTAGGTAAAATAAGACCGGAGTATTGCAAAATAGGCGCGTTGACGGAGACTGATAACAGCGAATTCATCCTACAGCTTCTGAGAGCATCCGCTGAAAAGCACATCAAAATAATCGAGCGTGATAAACAGCGCGGCCTTATCAAACCGGAAATCGACTCCGAACTGGTTATTAAAATAACTCACACCTTCGTTTTTAATGAATATTTGTACTCAGGGTTTGACGAGACCCGTTATTTAAAGAAAGTGGAAGGTGCAATCCAAATAATCAAGGAAGGTATTGCCGTCCATCAGGATTGATTGAACATATTGATTCACGGGTAGGGACATCAAGTTTAAGGGGGGTTAAAATATGAGTTCACATGTACTTGAGTTTGGGGAGATAGATAAGACAAAGTTCGCTTTAGCCGGAGATTAAGCCAATATAGAGATAATTAATTGGAGGGGATATCAATGAAAAAGAATAAAACGAGTTATTCCGCATCGATAATTACCTACTGTCGAGCCTATCATGCGGCGCATGATGAACTCAAGATATTTGATGACTTTCTGGCCAAGCACTTGCTTACAGAAGAGCAACGCACAAACTTCGACGGGATGATATATAAATCTAATAAGGCACTCTATTATATAGGCTCCCGCAAGGCTGTTCCCTCCATCATAAAATTATTCCTTCCCCGACGTGTTAAGCGTACTTTTGAAGCGATTGCTCCCCAAGACTTGAACCTGATCTCCAGCCCAACGTCGGCCGTGGATTGGTATATGCATGCGCATGGCGCTCCTGCCTTGGCAGTCAGCAGGGCTCGGTATACTGAAGACAGTTTGGCGGAGGTTGTCAGGAAGGGAGGCAGGCAATACGTGATTTTGGGAGCAGGGATGGACACCTTTGCCTTCCGTTGTCCAGAACTGATGGAGAAGCTCCAGGTGTTTGAGGTGGACCATCCGGCTACCCAG
This sequence comes from Syntrophomonas sp. UBA1041, assembly GCF_002316705.1. NCBI lineage: Bacteria > Bacillati > Bacillota > Clostridia > Eubacteriales > Syntrophomonadaceae > Syntrophomonas > Syntrophomonas sp. UBA1041. The sequence continues at coordinate 22,802 of NZ_DCEA01000071.1, read as the reverse complement.
GCTTTTAAGCGTCAACGCCTCACTGAATTGGGTTGGGAGATTCCCAAGCAGCTACATTTTATTCCGGTAGATTTCACGCGCCAGAAACTTGATGAGGAACTCAAGAATTCATCGTATGACCCGAAAGCCCTGGGATTCTTTAACTGGCTTGGTGTCACTTACTACCTGCCCCGTGAAACTGTATTCGATACCCTGCGCACAGTTGCAGGCATCGCCCCCACAGGCAGTACGGTTATTTTTGATTACCTGGATGCCGATGCATTTGACCCTGTCAAAGTAGCTCCGCGGGGACAGTGGTTTTTATGGTCTCATAAAGCAGGTGAAACAATGAAATCCGGGTTTGAACCGTCGGCATTGTCTCACGACTTGGCCGCTTTAGGGCTGCGTCTTAAGGAGAATCTAAGCCCTTCAGATATTGAAAAACTTTACTTCCAGGGACACCCAGGCAACTATCATGCCCAGGAACATGTTCATTTTGCCTGTGCGATTGTGGAATAGCATGGGTAATTATGAAATATTGAAGAGGAAAAATACGTGTGGTTACTTTTAGCAAACTTATGAGTTCAATGATCCTCATTTTAGTCGAACAAAACCGCACAAACGAACCTAAAATGGCTACTGTATGCTTCCATAAATGCAGGGGCATCAAGTTTCAAGAGGTTAAATATGAGTCCATATGTACTTGGTTTCAAGGAAATAGATAAAACCAAACCCGCCATAGTAGGCGGCAAGGGCGCTAACCTGGGGGAACTGTCCAGGATGGAAGGGATTCGTGTACCGGAAGGCTTTTGCGTTACCACTGAAGCCTATAAAAGAATCATAGAGGACCATCAAGAGCTAAACCATCTTCTGGATCACTTGTCTCTTCTTAGGCTGGGCGAGCCGGAAAAGATTAGCCAGATCAGCGCGAAGATCCGAGCAGTTATTGCAGAGACGGCTATCCCTAAAGAAATCGAAGAACAAATCGCCTCGTACATCACCTTGCTAGGCGAAAAGAATGCCTATGCGGTGCGCTCCAGCGCCACCGCGGAAGACCTGCCTGACGCCTCATTCGCTGGTCAGCAGGATACGTATTTGAACATTATAGGAAAAGACGCCATCCTTAAACATATCAGCAGGTGTTGGGCATCGCTGTTTACTGACCGTGCCGTAATCTACCGCATGAAAACCGGGTTTGACCATTGCAAGATCCATCTGTCTGTGGTCGTACAGCAGATGGTTTTTCCCCAGGCTGCAGGAATTATGTTTACCGCCGATCCCGTCACCTCCAATAGAAAGATCCTGTCCATCGACGCCGGCTTCGGTCTGGGAGAGGCACTGGTCTCCGGCCTGGTGAATCCTGACAGCTACCAGGTACGGGAGGGCATAATCGTCGACAAGAAGATATCCACCAAAAAGCTGGCCATCTATGCCCTGGAAAAAGGAGGTACCCAGAAACGGGAGACCCTGCCCCAGCAGCAGAATAAGCAAACCCTGACCGACGGGCAGATTTTACAGCTTGAAGGTCTGGGCAGAAAGATCGAAGCCTGCTTTGGCTCGCCCCAGGACATTGAATGGTGCCTTTATGAAGATGCTTTCTACATCCTTCAGAGCCGCCCCATCACTACCTTATACCCCATACCAGATGTAAACGACGGAAAGAACCGTGTATATATATCCTACGGCCACCAGCAGATGATGCCCGAACCCATTAAACCATTGGGAATGTCCTTCTGCCAGATTTTTCTCAAGGATCATACACTAGGCAAAGCCGGTGGAAGGTTATTTTACGAGTATAGCAATGACCTTGCCTCCCCGGTGGGGAGAAAAATAGCATTGAGAATGTTTGGACAAATGGATCCTCTGATAAAAAACGCCATGCTAAATTTATTTAAGCGAAAACAGTTTTTAAAGACTTTGCCGCGCGGGAAGAGAGTAATAAGCGGACAAGAGGCCCTATCCTGGGCGCTTCCCATTCAGGCCCTAAAGATCTACCGCCAGGACGACCCCACGCTTGTGAAAAATATCATTTCCCGCAACGAGGGGTCGCTCAAAGATCTGCAGGAAAGGATCGCCAACATATCCGGAGACGAACTGTTTGATTTTATTTTACAGGACCGTAAGCGCTTAATGGAAATCATAGGTGACCCCAAAAGCGTCGCAGCATTCATGGTCGGGATGCTGGCGGCAAAGTGGATCAATAAGAACATGGAAAAATGGCTGGGGGAAAAAGGTGCAGTCGACGTACTCTCTCAAGCGGTAGACAATAACATTACATCCGAGATGGGGCTTGAACTTTTGGATGTGGCGGATGTGGTCCGGAATTATCCGGCAGTCATTGAATATTTTCATCATACCGGTAATGAGACTTTTTTTGAGGGCCTGGTCGGGTTGGAAGGCGGCGAGGCGGTCAGCCAAGCCATACAGGCGTACCTTGCAAAGTACGGCATGCGTTGTTCCGGTGAGATCGATATCACTAGGCCCCGTTGGAGTGAACAACCGACCGCGCTCATTCCTATGCTCCTCAACAACATCAGCAACTTTGAGCCAGGTGCCCACAGGATTAGGTTTGAACAGGGGTTTAAAGAAGCGAAGCAGAAGGAACAGGAGCTTTTAAGCCGCCTGGAGCAATTGCCCGGCGGCAAGAGAAAGGCCAAAAAGACGAAGAAGATGATCAGAATTGTGCGCACTTTGATCGGCTACCGGGAATATCCCAAATATGCCAATATCCAATGTAACTACATTTATAAGCAGGCACTGTTGAAAGAGGCCGGAAAGCTTGCGCAAAAGGGAATTATCCGGCAGAAGGAGGACATTTATTACCTGACCTTTGAGGAACTCCGGGAGGCAGTAAAAATAAACCGCTTGGATTACGGCATTATCACCAAGCGAAAAGCGGAATACGAGTTCTATGAAAAGCTGACGCCGCCGCGCTTAATGACCTCCGAGGGAGAGGTCATAATGGGCGAATACGATACCGGCAACATTCCCCCAGGTGCTTTGGCAGGTGTACCTGTTTCAACCGGCGTCATAGAGGGCCGCGCACGGGTCGTTTTAAAACTGGAGGACGCTATTATGGAGGAAGGTGATATCCTGGTCACCAAATTCACCGACCCGGGCTGGACACCGCTCTTTGTAGCCGTCAAAGGACTGGTGACGGAAGTAGGCGGGCTGATGACCCATGGATCTGTCATTGCGCGTGAATATGGTATTCCGGCCGTCGTGGGAGTGGAAAATGCCACCAGGCTGATCAAAGACGGGCAAAGAATTCGTGTGAACGGAGCGGAAGGGTATGTAGAAATATTGTAAGGTGCTCCAGACGATGTTTAGAGTCCGAGAATCCGACGGCAGCGGAGCTGGCTGATCCCGAGCATATCGTCATCTGGTATATCAACGGCAGCGGCCAGGCGGTCTCCGTACCCGATGGGCGCTACGACCCGGCCAGCGGCGCGGTAAGCGTTACCACCACTCATTTCAGCTACTACGCTGTGACCTACGTACATAAGACCTTCGATGATCTGAATGGCGCGGAGTGGGCCAGGAAGCCCGTTGAGGTTTTGGCTTCCAAAGGCATCATCAACGGCAGCGGGGCAAATACCTACTCACCGGCAGCCGGCATCACCAGAGCCGACTACCTGGTGCTGCTGGTCAAGACCCTGGGACTGACGGCGGACTTTAATGAAAACTTCGATGACGTGCAGCCGGGCCTTTACTATTATGAGGCCGTCGGCGTCGCCAAAAAGATCGGCATTGCGGCAGGCGGCGGAAACAGTCTTTTCAGCCCTGAGGAGACTATCTCCCGCCAGGATATGATGGTATTGACAAGCCGCGCCCTGGAAATATGCAAAGGCGTGCCGGCTGCGGGCGATACAGCTGTGCTGGATCGATTCAGCGACCGGGCGGATATCGCTGCTTATGGGGTAGAAAGCCTGGCCAGCCTGATCAGGGCAGGCCTGATTTCCGGCGACATGGATAAGCTCAGACCCCGCGTCCAGAGCACCCGCGCCGAGGCGGTGGTATTCCTGTACCGGGTATACAAGCAAGACTAAGAACACGTTAAGCAAAAGCCCCGAAGTGTTTTATCCGCACTTCGGGGCTTATCATAGTGTGTATGGATACATTCTAATGGGTGAAAGTCCCTTGCGGGGCTGACAGCACCAAGCACATAGTCAGTGGCAAGGCTTCCCTCGGCGACGAGGAATTTACAAGATATTTTTCCCTCTGCCTTGACGTATTTGGCCCTGGGACATTTACATATAGCCCGGAGGATAAGAGCGTCTGGCTTTATACGTTACTACGCTAAGAAAGTTAAGCACGATGAAAGGTAGAAAAAGACTGATACTAAAAATACTTATAGGAATTCTGAAACCATATTCTAGCTATATTCATATCATCTACCGCTAATTGCATATTAAATTCTGCTGTTGTTAAAATTTGGATTTCATCGCCATATAATTATTATTAACTAACCGGGGAGGCTCTTTTTTTTATGAGCGCTGATATTCTGAACCTTGAGCAAGCCATTGAATTTTTAGGAGTCAGTGAAAAAACGCTGATTAAACTGCTCCGCGAAGAACACCTTCCTGCCCGTAAAATTGGCCGGGAGTGGAGATTCAGCCGGGAAGCCCTGCTTCACTGGCTGGCCTCCGGGGATTCCATCAACTATATCAATCGAAACGAGCGATACATGATTTCCGAAGATGTACCCGGCACATCTGTCGCCCTGTTTGACAAAATCGGTGCAGCCATAACTGCTGTAAAGGAGAATGACAATAATATTAGAATTCTCCTGCAAGAGTTGGACAGCGACATCATCATTCCGCGGGAGGCCACCCTGCGTATCAGCTATAAGCAGCAAAGAGAGGTTGAAAAACTGGAGTTTAAAATCTTTTGGGAACTGCGCGAGGGGTCCAAACTGGAAGCCAATCAGAAGCATGTTTCGCCCGCTAAAAGCACAGAATGAACCACCAGGAATGCGGATTAATGAAAAAGACTTTTTCTTATGCCTAAGAGTATCGGCATCCGCCCTGCTCGAAATTTTATTAAGTTGTCTCGTTGGGGTATGAGAGAGGGTGCGTTGCATATGGATAGTAAAAATGGGCAGAGGCTTACATCAGCCGTTAAAGTCATTGTTTTATTCGGCGTTATCAGCCTGCTGGGGGACATGGTCTATGAAGGCGCCCGCGGAGCCAACAGCCAATATTTCAATCTGCTCAGTATCAGCGCAGCTCAGGTTGGCCTGGTATTCGGCATCGGAGAGTTCCTGGGATATTTTTTAAGATTGTTTGCTGGCGTCCTGTCAGACAAGAGCGGCAAACACTGGATCTTTATTTTTGTGGGATACGGCATGCTGCTTGTTGTACCTTTTATGGGCTTTACGATGAATTGGAATATTCTCGTCATCCTCATTCTGATGGAGCGAATCGGAAAATCACTGCGCAATCCCGCCAAGGACACGATTTTGTCCGGAGTTGCTGAAAACCAGGTCGGCATCGGGTTTGCCTTTGGCCTTCAGGAAGCTCTGGATCAGATCGGAGCCCTGGCCGGACCTCTGATTTTTACATTGGTTTTCTTTATTACAAGCCAAAACGGAATTCCGGAATACCAGTTAAGCTATAAATTGCTTTTTATCCCGTTTGCTCTGCTGATGCTCTTTGTGGCCTATGCCTACCGCAGCATCCAACGAAACCATCTCATCACCGACATAAAAAAGAAAGAATTCCGCTCAGAGCGGCTTCAACCAATCTTCTGGATATATACGGCTTTCACCTTTTTCTGCACCCTGGGATTTGTCAATTTCAGCATCATCGGCTATCATCTGAAAGCCAATAATATGATGTCCGATGGCAATATCACGCTGCTGTATTCAATGGCTATGGCGGTAGATGCCATAGCTGCGCTGCTGGTCGGCAAAGCCTATGATCGCATGAAAAAGGAAAAGGAAATGAAAACGGGAGGCCTGGCTGTTCTGATGGCTATTCCCTTTATTACGCTGCTGCTGCCGTTTATGACCATAAGCAACTCGATCATACTGATCGTTATCGGCATGGTTATTTTCGGTGTGGTCATGGGAACCCATGAAACCGTTATGCGCTCGGCCATTGCCGATATTACGCCCTTTCATAAACGCGGTACCAGTTACGGTGTTTTCAACGCCAACTACGGTCTGGCCCTTTTGATCGGGTCAGCACTGATGGGGTGGCTGTATAGCCTGAATCAAACGGGGCTCATTATTGCTTTCACTTGTATTGCAGAAACAGTTGCGGTTTTTCTGTATTTTAAAATGGTCCATACGGTAAAGGCGGGCGGGGAATAAAAAGGCAGGGAGATTCCGTAGGTTACCCTGCCTTTCGTGCTATCCTGGTGTATTACTTTTTGATGGGAAAATAAATTTCGGTTACATATTCACTGGGCGGAACGTTGTCATCGCAGCCTTTGATGTACAATTCAAAGGGCGGTCCGGAAACGGTGTACCCCTCCCTTTCAATCCATTCCATCAACGCCGTGTAGCACGGAGTGAAATCGTCATAGGGGCCGATATGGGTGGCAAAGCAGCAAAGTCCCGGAGCAAGCCTCCGCACCTGCTGGCCGCTGCCGCCCGCTACCTCCACCCCGACTTCAATATCCGTGCATTCGTGATTGAATTCTTCATCATGGTAGACGGATAGGAACGGCCCGGTAGGTTTCAGCCGGTTCTTTTCCAGCCCGGCGCATAATGTGCCAAAGGCTTCCGCAAAATCTCGAACACTCATTTTCCGTCTGAGGGAATAGATGGTTTTGGGCTGCACCTCCACGGTTTTCACCAAATAATTCGCTTGCATTATATTCTCACACCTTTCTATTTTCTCAATGTCCTGCTCCATCTGCAGCAGGAGGTGCTGCTGGTCGTTGATTTGCCGCAGGAACTCCTCTTTTTTGGCTTGCAGGAGTTCGGCCAGATGACAGTTGTCCCTTGTGACCAGAACAGCGGAAATCTCCGGCAAAGAGAAACGATACCGCTTCAGCCTCGAAATCAGCAGCATGTCCCGAAGCTGAGAAACCTCGTAATAGCGGTAACCGGAGTCCTGGCTGACAAATCCGGGCTTGAGCAGCCCGATCTGATCGTAATAGCGGAGCGTTTTGGTAGACACTCTGCTGATTCTGGAGAATTCTCCGATTGTAAGCATAGAATCACCACCCAATGGCATTTTGAACATGTTCTGATTGGAGTATACGGCTTCCAGTTAGGGCAAAGTCAAGCGCTCTTTTTTTTATAAAATTATCTATCCATTTGACAAGAAGGAAGGGAAAACAACCTTGCTCCATGCTTTATTGGTATGAAAATCCATGAAACATGGAAAATAAAAATTGAAAGGCCCATCATTTGGGGTATTATCAAACGTTATATACTATAGGGACCCCCCTGTATATTTACATGAAGCGTCCTGATGGGCGGTATAAAGAATCTCCGGCGTTAATAAATCCTTAATGATTTCTCATGCAGAAAATAACAAATGAATTTATAGAATTTGATAAAATTCTATATCGCTTCAACGGACCGGAAAGGAGTTCGGTTTTATGAATGATAAAATTCTTGTCGTCGATGACGAACACGATATTGCGGACTTGATAGAAGTCTATCTGCAAAATGAGAACTATACTGTTTTCAAGTTTTATTCTGCTAAGGATGCTTTAGCCTGCATCGAAACAGAAGAACTTGACCTTGCTATTTTGGATATTATGATGCCGGAGGTAAACGGCTTTGCTCTTTGCCGGAAAATCCGCGAGAAATATACTTTTCCGGTTATCATGCTAACGGCCAAAGACGAGGAAACCGACAAAATCACCGGCTTAACTTTAGGCGCCGACGACTATGTCACAAAACCGTTCCGCCCTCTCGAATTGGTTGCCAGAGTAAAGGCGCAGCTGCGCCGGTACAAAAAGTACAACCCCTCCCAAGAGGGGACGGATACCGGCCCGGTTCTGTCCTATTCCGGGCTGGAAGTAAAGCCTAAGACCCATGAATGCCTGCTGAATGAAAAGCCTGTTTCGCTGACCCCTACGGAATTTTCCATACTCCGCATTTTGCTGGAGCGCAAGGGAACCGTCGTAAGCGCCGAAGCATTGTTCCATGAAATATGGCGGGACGAATATTACAGCAAAAGCAATAACACGATCACGGTTCATATCCGGCATTTGCGTGAAAAAATAGGCGATACCGCAGACGAGCCGAAATATATCAAAACCATATGGGGAGTGGGGTACAAAATTGGTTAAGAAAAGTCATCCAATAGAAAAGAAATTACGGCTCCGGCTATATATAACCTTGCTAATCTATACGATGGCTGGTTATGGCTTGGTGGTGCTGGCCGACTATGCGTTCAGTCGGTTTTCCAACCCATTTTTTGCATGGCTTTATTTGAGAACTAGTGTTATCTACTTCCTGTACCTGGTGATCGGCTTTTGTTACATCTTCTATCATTACTGGAAAATGCCCTGGGGATATTTGCAGGAAATCATAGATGCTACCCAAACTGTGTATCAGCAAAACGATAGTACCATAGAATTGTCCGAGCCGCTAAAGGACATGGAAAAGCAGATGAACCAAATTAAAATGTCTGTCCTGTTAAGCCGGCAGGCGGTAAAAGAGGCCGAGAGCAAAAAGAACGAATTGGTGATGTATCTGGCGCATGATATCCGGACGCCGCTAACCTCCGTTATCGGCTATTTGAGTTTGCTCGATGAAGCACCCGACATGCCGGTTGAACAAAAAGCCAACTATATAGGCATTGCGCTGAAAAAAGCGCAGCGGCTGGAAAAGCTCATCAATGAATTTTTTGAAATTACACGCTACCATACGCAGCAAATCAAGCTGACCAAAGAGAATGCGGATTTATACTATATGCTCGTACAGTTGATTGATGAATTTTATCCTGTCTTGTCTGCCAAAGGAAATTCCGCTATTCTCCGCGCAGATGAAAATTTGACGCTTTATGCGGACTCCGAAAAGCTGGCTAGAGTGCTCAACAACATTCTGAAAAACGCTGCTCAATACAGCTATCCCAATACGGAAATTATTATTTCCGCCAAGACGGACACCGACAAAATCGTAATTGCCTTTGAGAACCACGGGCCGAACATTCCGCCCGAGCAGCTATCTGCCATTTTCGAGAAATTCAATCGTCTGGATGACGCCCGCAACTCAGACACGGGCGGAGCGGGGCTTGGCCTCTCTATCGCGCAAGAAATCGTCCATTTGCACGGCGGAGAAATCTCTGTCCATAGTGAAAATGATACCGTTACATTTACAGTGTCGCTGCCAGCTCCATCTTAGGGAAATATCGATGGGACATTAGGATTTTCTTAGGAATTTATCCGGCTCCTCTTAAAGTTTTAGGCGCCCTGGTTCGGTACGATAGGTACTGAGCAAGGGCGTTTGCTTTTGTAACACGGAGAAAAGGAGAAATGACATGGAACTGACGACCATACACCTTAGCAAACAGTTCAAAGATAAAACCGCAGTCGATGATGTCTGCCTGAGCCTTACGCCCGGCGTATGGGGCCTGATTGGCGCCAACGGGGCCGGTAAAACTACGCTAATGCGGATGATTGCAGACATTATGAAACCGACCGGCGGTAAAGTCCTTTATGATGGCAAGGACATTCACGCCATGGGAAAGGAATACAGAAACCTGTTCGGCTTTTTGCCGCAAGAGTTTGGCTTCTTTCATGATTTTACTGTTAGTGATTACTTGGAATATGTTGCTGCGCTTAAGGACGTGCCGGCAAGAAAAACCAGAAAAAAGATTGATGGTCTGCTGGACACCCTCACCCTGGCCGATGTGAAAAACAAAAAAATCGTCAAGCTGTCCGGGGGCATGAAGCGCCGGGTCGGGATAGCACAAGCGATGCTGAACGACCCCCAAATCCTGGTTATGGATGAACCGACCGCCGGCCTTGACCCCGGCGAGCGGGTTCGTTTCCGCAATTTCATTTCGGAATTTTCCCATGACCGCATCGTTCTCATTTCAACGCATATTGTGTCCGACATTGAGTACATCGCCACCCAAAACGCCATTATGAAAGCCGGGAAAATTCTTGATGTGGGCACAACCGACGAATTGGTGAAGCAAGTCGCGGGAAAAGTTTGGACTTGCATAGTGCCTGCCGACAAGCTGCCTATATATGAAATGCAGTTGCGCATTATCAACCAGCGCGGCGAGGACAACCATCAGGTATCCATTCGCTATTTGGCCGATGAAGAAAAAATCAGCAGCTCCGTTATGGCTTCTCCGCGCTTGGAAGATTTGTATCTGTGGCTATTCCCGCAAGAAGATAACAGCAAGGAGGGAAAATAACCTATGCGTATCTATTGGCTGGAAATGAAACGTGTGTTGAAATCACGCCGCGCCTTGACTTTACTGCTCATTGCGCTGGTAATGTCGTCAGGAATGGCTTGGCTTCCCGTAATGTTTGAATCCATCAATTATCAAGATGAAAACGGAAACATTGTTGAGTTAAATGGTTTGGAGGCGATTGCCTATAAAAAGTCGATTCGCTCCGTCCATAATGGCGAAGTCACCCCGGAAAAGCTCAAAGCCGCCTTGAAAACCTATCAGCGCACTGTTTCTCAATATGGAGAGGTTGGCAGCGAGAATTTTCCGTTGGCTGTCTATACGGAAAAGATTTCTCCTATCAGGCCGCTTTTAGGAAGACAGGTGCAAGAAGCATTTGCTGACCACAAGACCGGTATGGCAGCAGATTTAAAGGATATATCCCCGGACCAATTAGACCGTTTTTATGAGCAAACGGTGCAGCACCTAAAAGATTTCATGCAATTAGAGCAAAAGGGATCAGCTGCACAGGAGCAGGCTCTGAGAAAATACGCAGAGGTAAAAACACCTTTTCTGCTATATGCCGGATATTCAAGGGACGCCTTTGATTACATCGGATTTTTCATTTTTGTATGTGTCATCCTTTGTACCGCTATGGCTGCGCCTACGTTCTCTAATGAGTATCAGACGGGTTCGGACAGTGTTTTGCGCTGCACAAAACATGGACGTTCCCGATTGGCGATTACAAAAATCGCAGCCGCTTTAACGATTTTTGTTGTAAATTTCGTTGTGTGTATTTTTCTGCACTTACTCATTTCAAACCTTGCCTTTGGGCCGGAGTGCATGAAAACATCCATGCAGATGCTTTTCTCTGCTATCAGCCTTCCTGCTCTTAATCTCGGACAACTGCAAGTTGTTATGGCAATCGGCGGCCTACTTTCTTTGCTGGCAACGATTAGCTTCACATTGTTTCTATCAGCTAAATGCAAGGATTCGCTTACAGTCATCCTGATCGCCTTTGCATCGTGTTTGCTTCCCATTTTTGCGTATTCAACCTTGGGTGAAAACTGGATTAGTTCTATTTTGCCATCGGCAGGAGTTGGAATGAAGAATAGTCTATTATATCAACTGATTGACCTTAACTACCTGCATGTTGGGCAAATAAGCCTTTGGACGCCTTATGTGATAATGGCGGCCGCGGCGGTTGAAATCCCGGTATTCCTTTTCCTTGCCGTACGCGCCTATTGTAAGCATCAAGTCGCCTGACAGGGAAAGCTTTTAATAGGTTGACTTGATGCATCATGAACAACCGCTCAACGGGAAAGCAAAAACTGTCATTTCGGCGGCTGGACAGCCAGAACTTACCAACATGTCCTATCCCTGGGCGGTTTCCGGCGCTAACCATGCCTGGAGCAGAATACGTTGTCGAAGTCATAGTAGCGATACCTACGCACTTACAGTAATATAAACATGATTGAAAATTGGCAATCCATTATCCCATAAGGTAAGAAAATAATCTTCCGTTAATGTTCTATTACCTGGTAATGCGCCATTTTCATCGGATGATTTTTTTGAGTCATAGAAATACAATTCTTTCTCCGTGGTATTATATCCCAACAAAGTCATGTAATGTTGCCATTGCAGTCCTTGGCCTATTAATACGATTACAGGATTACTTTTGGTCAGTCTGGATTTCAAATTCAGCAGGTTTCCGCGATATATTTCTGGTTTCAAATCAGATTCTTGAATATAAATGATCATTCCTTTGGGAAGCACATAACCGGAAACAGGTATTTTGAATCGCATATGCTTGTATACCATATCAGACTCAGCTTCATGACCAAAATGCCTCACAACAAATGCACTGGAATATGCTGCACATTGGCCAGGAGGCTGCAATTCAAATTGGTTATTCGTCGTTATATAAAATTCAGATGGACAGTTCAACGTATCAGTGTCGCTTTGGGGAAGAGGGAGCAGACAATAAATAGCTCCGATAAAAATAAACGCTACCATAATCAACCCAAAGATTACTTTCTTATTATTCATAAAACCAACCTTCACTTTTAGGCTCCGAAACCGTGCTTTCACGTAATTATACAATAAATGATGTTGCTTTTGACTGAATTCTTTGCCGTGACCTTCTTAAATGCGATTTGCAGACATTGATAGCAATACCGGTGATCCAAGTTTTTTCAGAACACGCTCCTTTGAATTTATCCCGGTTTTGATACACTTTGATATAGGTATCCTGTACAGCATCTTCCGCTAACTGCAAGTCATGAAAATAGAGATAGCACATCCGCAAAAGACTATTTCCGTATTCATCAATCAGTCGTTGCATATCAATTGCATGATCATTATTCGGTACCGAAAATTTCTTCAACCATCTTCCGCCTCCTCGTAATGATTAGACGCCAAAGCGGGGCAAAACCCTACATTTTTCCAAACATTGCCGGAGCGTTTCCCGTTTCTGAACGCTGAATTTAACCGCCCAATAATTGCCGCAATCAGTCCCCGTGTTCCTCCTGTGCTTTCCCGTGTTTCCTTTATGACCTGCCCGAAAGCCGAAAAATTTTATAGATCACTAAAGGGCGGAAAAATTGCTAATCCCTACGAAATTATATATAGTATTGAAAATTGCTCAAAAATTCTGCCCCCTGCAATTCTAAACAAAAGGAGTTCATTAACATGGCCAAATGCCGGAGCGTTTCCCGTTGCCGGGGGCCCCGAATTTATTCCGCCCCACAAAATACCCACAAGCTGTTCGAGAAGAAATGGTATTTGATCCTCTGGCAAATTAAAGATTCCAATTTGTCAATGAGATTAATGAGCGTAATCGGTGATTATTTTATATTATGGGAGCGTCCATTTATGAAAGAAAACAAGCTGTTGGATCCGGTGAAAGCCATCCTGGTCGTTTATTTGGTATGCTTCGTGTTCAGAGCAGTTGAATACATGGTTATCCGTACGGATCAAAGCATCTTCGGTGAGGCGTTTATACATAAACTGGCCGGTATCCTTGTACTCGCGTTGGCAATACGGTATTTCTCACTCAAGTGGTCGGAAGTAGGTTTCACCGGCAAGTCAGTAGGAAGAATGGTACTCTATGGTCTGCTGCTAGGTGCAACCGTGTTCATGATCGCCTATGTAACTGAGCTTTTTATGCAGCTGTCAAGAGGCAACATTCCTTCATTAGAAATCTATGTGACCAGCTATGGAATTGATGGAAATCAGGGCCGACATACAGGTCTGTTGTTTTTTGTTTTTTGTATAGTTGGGAATCTCATCAATGTGGCTATGGAAGAAGGTATTTTCCGAGGCTTGTTCATTAAGCTAGCGGAAACAAGATATTCATTTATAAAGGCGGCTCTTCTATCCTCTATCCTCTTTGGTATCTGGCATATCGCAGCTCCTGTGCGCAGTCTGTTGGACGGAGAAATGAGTACAGGCGGAGCGATGATCTATTCCCTCATGCTTGTGTTAATAACAGGAATTACCGGAATAAAATTCTGTTTGCTGACTAAAATTACCGGTTCACTTTGGATGCCGATGGCTGACCATTTTTTCAATAACACCATCATTAATCTTTTACATGTCGCAACGGCCTCTGGCGCGGATGAATTGCAAGTAATCCGCATTACCATTGCTCAGACCGTATCGTTCCTGCTCGTTCTTTTCATCTATTGGAAAAGCGGGGCACATCGCAAACAGACATTTCGTGGATATTGGAAAGAAAATCTATATCCTATCCGATAGTGTTAAATGTTGATGATTCCCTTTGAGCGCCGTTGCCATATGCTCCTCCTTCCCGCACGGGCAGGCAACCACGCCTATACTACCGGAACTTTGTGCAATCGTAAGTGCTACTTTCGCTAGCAGGCCGGAACTTAACTTTTCACTTTACAACTTTTCATTTTGTTCGTTGAGAAATGGTATCTCATTCTATACCAAGTCAAGGATCAGACGATATACGTTGACTATATTGTGGATTGTAAACAGGATTATGGATGGCTGGTACGAGGCTTTGCTATGTGACATAAATGCAATTAAATAATAAGGAAAGAGCCTGCAAGGAGGGATTGCTTTGAAACACAAAGAAATTTTTAATAGATTAACTGGAGTAAGCTGTCCTGTGTTTGGAATATCTTGGAATCCACCTGAAGGCCAGAGAAAGATTGCAGAAAATCATTATATTTCTTGAGTCAAAACGAGTCCTATCCTATATTTCCTATATGAATTATCCGGTGAAATATTAGATAAAAAGGCATTGAGCAAAGGAGAAAGCTATGTTTGGAGCTGGTTGGCTGAATTTGGGAAGTCTTTTACTTGGGCTGATTGCATGGATACTTCCTGTTGTTAATCTTGTGCAGCACAATAAGGCTGACCACAGGAACTGGGTTGCCTTTTCTGTAGCAAGCGTCAGTGCCTGTGCCATCTCACTGTGTATGCAAATTTTCTATACCGATCATCTGGTAAAGATAGAGGATTGGTCAGCGCTTATGGATACTTCCTCTGCGGTGGCATTAGTCGCCACAGTACTTCTTGCAGTCACAATTATACTTAATGCAATTACATTGGTTGTATATTCCAGGAAAAGTTAGGACTGGTGAATTCCAATTTGTCGGAGGCATACTCATGAACTATAAAGGCCTATGTTGCGGGATATGAAGATAGAGGACGGGAAGGAGAGAACAGTATGAAAAAGAGACTGATTGGTGTGTTGGTGTTGGTGACACTGCTCATCAGTACTATGGCGAGTACCTCAGTTGCTTCATTTGCTGCAGGTAATAGCGTAAGCATTACCTTGCCAAACTTCAAGGTCATCATTAACGGACAGGCGGTAAATAACGATTATAGCAAGTACCCGCTTATCGTTTATAAAGACATTACATATTTTCCAATGACTTTTAGTGATTGCAGATTTTTAGGCCTTGAATCTACGTGGACAGGTGATAAAACTGGACTTTTGGTAGATGCGACAGGTGTTACGGCAGCCTATAATCCATATCTATCATCGGCAAAGAATATAAAAAATTATACTGCAGAAATTGCAAACTTCCCAATTAAGGTAAATGGTAAAGCTGTAGATAACAGCAAGGAAGAATATCCACTTCTTTTATTTAGAGATATTACATATTTCCCTATGACTTGGAAATATAGTGTGGGTGAGTTTGGGTGGGATTATAAGTTTGATGGCAAAAATGGACTTGTTATCACATCGAAGAATGCAAAGTTAGATCAAATTCAGATTCCTACGAATAGGTTGGCTGAGCAGTATGGAGACTTTGAAGGAAAGAATAGCATAGCGGTTATGGCTAAGAACGGTTACGCCTATTACGTGGATAATAAGGGAGCCGTAATGCAAGCGCCATTATCAGACATAAGTAAAGCCAAGAAGATTTTTCAACTTGAAATCTGGTCATATGGAGATGGAAAGCAATACGACCGTCACGAATTTTACGAAGAGAACGGAAAAGCAATGCTGTTTTTTCACTCCGGTGGTGCTGTAATGGGCTCGGATCATAGATACTTATTAAAGGAAGATGGTACAGTGCAAAAAATTCAAAGCAGCTATTATGAGACCACCTTGATAAGAGATAGGCTTTATATGTACTGGATAGGTCCTACCCCGGGTCCGGGAAATTTGAGAGTTCAAGATATCGATTATTCAGAAGATAGTAACAGAAGCTTGGGATCAGCCGACTATTGGTACTATTTTTTAAGCGATGTCGAAGGATTACCGAAGCTTGAGCTTATAGGGAATGAACTCTATGTGAGGGCGGCAAAAGTTGCGCAGAATCAAGAAGGTGATGGCAGTTATAGTTTAGAGAACCCCGCTGTATATAGAGTTAATATATTTACAAATGAGGTGACCAGGATAAGCCAATCCAAAGAAAGGGTGGTAAATGCCCAGATAGTAGGAGAATCTCTTTACTATTTGTGCTCTAAAGGAGAAGGTGAGCAGCGTATTTATAGTGTATATAAGCATTCTCTTCAAGATGGGACTGAGGCCCTTATAGGTAATTTTGAAGGCGAAGACTCTTGGCAGCTTAAATTTGCAGTAGTAGGAGATCATGTTTATTATTTAAGCCGGGAAGCTTTATATCGTATAGGAGATAGTGAAAGTTTGAATCCGCAAGCAGAAGCGATATCCATGAATATTACCGGGGATGAAAAAGAATATTTAGCCTGTACATTCAGGGAAACTCCAAACTCAAAATACAGAGTAATGATATTTGATGAATCAGGAGAAGTTGTGTTTAAAACCGCTGACTGCGGCAGCAATGTTGTAGTAGAAGGCAGTACTTTACATTTTTATAACATTACAACCGAAACCCTTTGTAAAACCACAATTAAATAGGCTATATTCAATTCAATGTACAAAAAAACAGACAGCTATAACCCGCGATTTGTTCCAGCAATACTTATCAGCAATGAACCTAATGAAATATGATATGGTCCAATTTTGCTTTGTCTATGCGGGCGATATGATCCGGCAACTTTCCCGCTTTTGGTAATCAAGCGTCAAGGCGGGAATACCCCGCTTTGACCATCTAATTAAGCTTTGTCTCCACTCCGGCTTTTTGGCCGTACCAGGTGTTGTTCAGGGCAGCGGGGTCTTTCGTAAAGATCTTATCGTATGCAAAAGGTACGATAACCTCGTTTTGCATGCTGATGACGCCCCATTTCCCGCCTTTCCTGACCGTGATAAGCTCCCGGTCACGGTCAAAATAAAGGTTATAATAGTCGGTGTAATAGCCGGTATCGCCGGTTTTTAAAAGCTGCCCGAAGGCCTCGTATTCAAGGGGCACAACCAGCCTGCCCGCCAGGTCATAGGCGCCCCACCGGCCGTCCTTTTTCACCGAGACGTATTTATCGAAATACAATTCATATTCAGGCGGTCCTATTTGCGCCTGACCCGACCAGGTCATGACCTCTTCAAACTCCACGGGTATTAATGCTGTCAGCCTGGTATAATCAATCACCGCCGCGCCGAGCTTGCGGTCGGCTCCGGAACCTTTGGCCAGCAAAAACAGACCTTTTCTAAAATCGACGCTGTCGATGGCAGAATACTCCGGCTCAAGAATCTTCTCTCCGGAGTGGGCATACAACCCGCGCAGTTCTCCGCCTCGCCCGTCCGGTACTGTAACCATATAACCGTAAGGCGTGTACGATAAGGCGCCGTTTATAGGGCCTATGAAGGCTCGGCCGTCACGATTCATTACATAAGCCTGGTGGTCTTTATATACCACATATGCTCCAAGCAGAATATATTTGTCAAAGCGGAGCCGGCCGTCGAGCTCGAAGATAAATCCGGATAAATCGGCCACCCTTTTGGCTCTTGCGGCCTCGGTTTTAAAGGTTGTGAAGCTGACTTGGCCTTGTGCCTTACCATACCCATAGTCTCTAATGTCAATCCGGGAGTAAAAAAGGAAGGGTATGGTACTGGCGCTGATATAGTATTGGCTGTCTATGACCAGCGCCTTTCTGACCTGTTCCGGCTCCAGCCACGAATCGCTGTTGGATATGGCCGTATAAACATAGGCGTCGTCTTGGTACTGAAAGCAGATCAGGCCCTCATGGAAGGTGGCCACACTGCGGCCTGGCGCTATTTCGAGCCCGTCGCCCGCCTCCTTTTCAAAGGCTTCCACGACTTTTATCCCCAAAATCTGCCCGAGCTCCTGGGCATTAAAGTATATATCATTGCCGTCGTAGCGGTACATAAGCTGATCGGAGTATTTAACCTCCTTTTCGTCAAGGGTCAGGGCAATCTCATCCTCCGTTAAAAAACGCCCTGCTTTGGATAAATCAAGCAGGTTGCCGCCGATGACGTCGAAGCCTCCGTTTTCTATCCAGTTGGTGTCGTTTTTAAGCTCTACGTAGTCTTCGGCATGCGCTGCGTCGAACCATTGAACATCGGTGGGATACTCCAGGGCGTACCAGGCGCTGGCGCTTTCACCGATGGTATGCCTGCCGGTGGCAGGGGAGAAAGGCACTCCATCGTTCTCCCACTTGCTTTTCGGGGAATAGACATATATCCTGAACAAAGTTCCGATGTACCCGTCATCTTGACTGCCGATCTGTTCGACCGTCAGCTTGTGGCGTACCAGGACGGTGTCGCCATGCTCGGTTATGATATACCGGCCGCGCCAGCTTTCAGGAAACGTCAGGGTAAAGCCGTATGCGGTATTGGTATATAGCTGGGAATCAGCGGTTTCCATATCTGTAAAAATTGCTTTATCCGAAGCGGTTGTATCTGCATTCGCGACGGGTTCATCATTCCCGCTGAGGGGGCCGCACCCGGTCGTAATGATCGCCAGAACTGCTAATACTATGATAAAACGCATAAGTTTAAGCTTATTGGCTGCCATTATTTTATTCAAAAACTCCCCCTCCTATCTATAAAGATATCTTAACATCTATTGCTAAACATGATGCAATTCATCCCTAATATTTCATAAAATACAACTTTGCGGGGCTAAGCCAAAGCTATTATTCAGTTGTTTTGGGCCGGATTAGATCAATGATAATCCGGCCATTATCATAGTGAATAAAGTGGTTGGATTTCACCGCAACAGATTCGGCTTGATCTCTCACCAATGTACCTGTGCGGAATACCGAAAGCAGGAGTCCAATAAGGAACATATTGGTAACCAGAGCCATTTTCCCATAAGAGATAAGCGGCAGCGACAGCGGAGAAAGAAGCATAAAGCCTAGATTCGAAGCAATATATAGGATCAACTGCACGGCGAATGTCGAAACAATCGCGGTGGAAGTCAAAAAACCGAGTACGCTTTTCTGCTTGTTGCAAAGCATAGCCGCGCGAATAATAAAGGCCGCGAACAGCGCAATGATGCCTAAAAGCGCTATCCATCCGAATCTGTAAATCAAATAGGTCAGCAAATAATCAGTATTGATTGCAGGTAAAATACGCGCGCCTAAAATGTTGGAGGCATCTACGGCAACCATATAATAATCCATTGGCATACCGCTGCCGATAAACTGCGAGTGGGACAAAATGCGTTGTACGGTAGTTCCCATATATCCAATCCCTTGCGGGTCAAGAGAGGGATTGAATACGACGCGCAGCCACTCGGCTCTATACCCCGCACCCATCAGCATGAAGAAAAAAGACATCGACAAAACTACGGCAGTGGGGATATACAGGATGAACAGGGCCGATCGTTTTCTCACATTAAACCAGCCCTTTAAAACAGCGGCCGTCAACAGAATAAGACAGGAAATACAAAGTAAAAAAAGAATGCCTGAACTGGGTACAAGCATGGATAGAAAGGCGGGAGCCACAAACGCCGCCCCGCAAAAAATAAGACCGCCATAGCCTTTATTTCTCATGCTGTAAACCAATCCGGCAAAGGCGGTCGAGAACAGCAACAGCGGATAAATCGCATATGATGCTCGGCCAAGTACTGTCCCGGTAAAGAAACAACAGACAACAGTTATCGCACAGAGCGTGAAAAATACAATCCTGGGGTATTTGCCAACCACAGTGAAATCGGCGAAATAAGCGGCCAGCATCACGCTGACGGCAATACCCGCCCATACCATCTGCTGTTCCAAAGTCCATGCCCCGTCAAAAGTGGAATCGATAAAAAATTGCACTGCAAAGCCCAAAAGAAGCATAAGGCCGGTCAGGGCAAGCAAGGTCCAATCCGGTTTCGGCCTGTGGGCGTGGTCAAGCTGCTCCCCGACCAGCACAGGGTCTCCCATCTCCGTGATGGCTTTATCGGTTGCCGCCTCTTCATCAAGACCCTCTTTTTGATAAGCGTTTTTTTGGTCGAGTATGTGGTTTTCTATTTCCTCCAATACAATAGGCTGCGCTCTCTTCCACCGTATCTGCTGGCGCACGGTTTCTAAATACCCGGTGATCTTGTCAGGCTGATGCAAAAGTGGCACCCCCCAAAACAGCATTTACAGCGGAGGTATATGCCTTCCATTCCTCTTTTTTCGCCAGCAAATAATTGCGGCCCTTTTTGGTGATGCTGTAGTATTTTCGCACCCTTGCATTGCCGGCGGTCTTCTCGTAAGAAGTGACCAGTTCTTTTTGTTCTAATGTGTGGAGCAGAGGATATAATGTTCCCGCTTTTAGCGCAAAAACATTTTTTGATTTTCGGTTCAGTTCTTCAATCATCTGATATCCATACATATCCGTATCTTCGAGCAGTTTTAATATAAGCATGGTTGTGCTTCCCGTTAACAGGCTTTTATCGATTGCCATATTCGCACCTCCATATATAGATCATCTATATAACATCGTATATCGACGATCTATATATGTCAAGGATAAGAAAACCAAAAAGAAATCACAATCACAAGCATCTACGCAAGACACGAGAATATTATGCACGACACTGCTGAAAAAGAAGGCCAACTCTTCCTGGAGTGAAATATGTAGATTAGGTTAAAAGAAATATTTTTAAAGTAGAAAAATATTGTTGCAGAAAAACTTCTTGGTTGTCCGTATTCTTGAAAGATATTGTTAGAGAGAGGTGCCATATGAAAAAATCTAAATTACGGTTATGGACGGTAATGGCTATATTTTTTCTGATAGGAGGCGGTTTAAGTACACCCGTTTTCGCTGACCAACCGGCCATTACGGTTACGCTAAACGGTCAAATACTCGAATTGCCTGAACCACCGCGCATACAGAGAGACGAGAGCAATTATTTATGGCTGATCGTACCCGCGCGGGAGATCAGCAACGCTTTGGGAGCCAGTGTGGCCTGGGATTCAGCCGCTAGTGCGGCTACCATCGTAAAAGGTGATCAAACGATTATTCTTAAACCAGGTGATCGGAAAGTTTGGGAAAATGGTAGTCAGGTTGAACTTGCGACCCCGCCACAAATCATAAACGATCGCCTGCAAGTCTCCCTTAATTTTCTGGCATCCGCTTTAGGGGGGCGGGTCAAATGGGACCAGGGTGCATCGGTGGCGCAAATCACCATCATCAGCCAACCGGTCCAGCTTCCCGAGCCGGAACGGATTGAGCCGGCGGCTTTCGATGCGCGAGTAGCTTTCACCAGCGACGGCCACCTGTGGCTGGTAGATGGCAGACAGGCTGATAGCGCACCAATTCGTATAACAGCGGCTGGTCCGGTGGAAATCGTGGGCTGGTCTTCAAATGGTGAATGGTTAGCTTATTTGCAGAGCGATATTAGTGATGAATATGCCAGTAAGCAGTATATTTGGGTGGTAAAAGCTGACGGGACTGGTGCTATACAGTTGGATGAAAGACCAGTCTATATTACTCCATCCTGGTCGCCGACAGAGAATCTGCTTGCCTATACCACTCAAACCCCCCAAGAAGGGTATATTCCAGATGGTAACCTGAAAATTTCCTCTTTTAAAACCGGTGTGGTGGCCACAACAACCTTGTGGCCACAGAACAGTGAAATCATTGAGAGTTTGGCCTGGGCACCGGATGGGCAAAGTTTAGCCATTTCTCTGCCTAGAAATGAAAAACAGCCTTTACGAATTGACCGGATTACATTAAAAGGAGATCATATCAATCTACTGACCTTAGATGAAGCCGGTAAAATGGAAAACGAGATCTATACCCGAGCCGCCACCGGGCTAAAGTGGTCCCCGGACGGATACTGCCTGGCCTACTATTTAAAGCCCAATTCGGGTTCATTATCGGCCGACGGGGTCGCCATACAAGTGCTGAATATGCCACAAAAAAAGCCGATCGATCTGGGCGGTGGATTGGCCTATCTCCAATGGTTTGATTGGGCGCCTGACAGCAGTCAACTGGCTTATATTGCAGGTGGTGGCCGGGAAGCGACTACTCATAAACGTTTACATATCTTTGACGTGAAAACTGGCCAAATTACTGATTGTGGGCAAACTGAGCAGGTTGACACCCAACCCAGGTGGTTATCAGCTCCTGCAAACGGCATTTTCTTCTGTAGAGGAACAGAAACATTGGGCTGGGAAGGCCAGGAGCAATTTGGCGTCCTGGTTCCGGGGCAGCGAATTTGGCATAGAACAGCGGACGGTAAAGAGTTAGCTGTCACAAACGGACCGGTCGATACGGCTGATTATGCCCCGCACCTTTCCCCTGATGGTCAGGGTTTATTATTCCTCCGGTTAACCGCCTATAATTGCGGCTCATTGTATTATCAGCCGATGGCAGGCGGAGCTCCCAAAGAATTAATTCGTGGTGTCAGCGGGGAACCTGGCTACTATGGCAATTACTATCCTGAGTGGATTAATATTTATTAGGGCCGTCTAGTCTTGGCCGATATACGAGGCTAATGTCGCACTTGATGAAACTTGAGTTAAAGGAGAGTTATCCGAATGTCTAAAAATATGGTTGTAGCATTCTCCTGCTCCTCACGCATGGTTTCATCGTAATTCGGGTTCTAACCCAGACTGTACGGAACCATCACTTTACACGAAACCAGTAGATGATATAGCAACAAATGAGTATAATATAATTATAATTTTACTACAAGGAGTTGGCACCATGCAGATTAAACCGTCCGC